>DAFS01000033.1:77499-84486 GCA_002495525.1 Euryarchaeota archaeon UBA89
ATTGAAACTGTTAGAGTTTTCGAATCATAAGGTGTTGAACCTCCTCCATGCCCTACATTGAAAGTAATACTATCAGAACCAGCATCAGCACCTTCCGGAACTGTAACATCAATTGTTAGACTTCCTTGATTACCACTCGCAAGAGTGACTGACGATTGAGAGAATGATACTTGCCATCCTGAGGGGACATTTGCAGCATTGACTTGGATTGTATCAACACCATTTCCTTCATTAGTAATTGTCATAGTTACTGATCTAGAAGTACCGGGCTCAACATTCGAAATAGAGGATTGGCTGAGAGATGCTGACGCATCATAGGATTGCCCTACATTTAGAGTCATTATCTTCTCACAACCAATATCTGTACCTGATCTTCCCTGTATTTTTATTGGAACTTGGGTACTTGCTTCTACTGAATCATCAGGTGTAACTTGAAACTCGAATGTGTGTCTATCATCAGCAGTATTTTTCTCACCGAGTAATGCGTTCGAAGGAGGTGAGAAATCAACCCAATCTGAAACATCAAAATTGTCTGCTACTGCTTTTGCTGAAACTGTCCACTCAGTATTCCCAATATTCTCAACAGTAAATCTATTATTTCCTGTTTCTCCTGGATTCAAGCTCATGGATGTAAACTGTAATGAGGGGTCGCATTCCTTTACTTCTGGAATATTTACTGTCAACGTTAGATTGTCTTCGGCCGGGTCAGCAGCATTCGGATCATTTGTTACTGTGGCTTTGATTATGAAACAATGAATTCCTGCCTCTGTCGATGAACCATCAGGTAAATCCACAGTCACATCGACCGTTGTAGAGTCGCCTGAATCTAACTGAACAGTAGATGGATTAACAGTTGCGTCTAGTTCATCGGATTCACAATCATTGTCAGAATTCATTTCCAATTGTATATTCTCTTGCTGCTCTCCAGTATTTTCAACATCGACTTCCCAAACTATTTCATCTTCTTCACCGTCATATGTTACGGTCTGATCATCAACTGTCAAAGTAACTGAATATAGTCCGCCATCACCTGCAGTGGTAGTGACTTTTACATCATCTGTTTTTGGTTGGCCTGGAGTAGTCCCTGATGCAGAAACTGTAACTGTTGTTTCACATTCACCACTTGCCTGTTCATTCACCGAAACTGTAAGCATGACTGTTTCACTAGAGCCAGATTCAATAGTCCCACTGACTTGCTCAACGTTTGAAGTAAAACCATTACAATCAGCAGCCTGAGATGTGGTTAAAGTGACAGTAATGTCATCATCGCCTGTATTTGAAACTGTTATATCATATTCAGCAGGGTTATCGGAGTCTGCTTCTTGAGAGTTTGGAGATGCTGAAATTGAAACATCAACAGCAGCAGATACTGCAGGTGGAATAAAGGAAAGTAACAATAAAATTAGAACCAAGCGAGTTGAATCGGCTCTCTTCATGATTGACCCGGAGTAATCTTCCCTCTAAGGGCTTCGTGCTTGTCGTGTACTAAAATAAGCAATTATCATACTTCTGTTAATTGATCTATTTCCGCATCACAATGTAAACAATTACCTCTTTCAATGATGCTACAACCCTCTACCTGTCCGTCCATATGGTACCTAGCACCGCATTCTAAACATGCCCAAGCCTTACCAATAATAATATCTGCACTACAGATCCAGCAAGGAACTCCACTAGAAACTTCTTCTTCTTCTTTTGGAGCTAAATTTTGTGCAACCTTATCAGGTATTAAGGATTGAATATCTCCACCTCTACGTACGAACATTGCTAAACCTATACCCACAGATAATAGAATAAATATTAGAATAATCAAAAGAATATTAGTTATATTTATTTCCTCTGAATTTCCATTTGATAGCACATCAATCTCAACTTCTATTGTAGAATCTTCGATCTCATCTGAATTAGATAAAGAAACTGTAATCACTCCATCTGAACTCTTTGAAGGATTGTAACCAATTTCAACAGATCTAGTCTCTCCTGGCCTTAAATTAACGAATAGATTGTCTAAAATTAGTTCATTCCAACCTGAAGGAGCATCGACCTGTAATATCTCTGAGATATCTGAATTACCTATGTTCTGTAGTTCCAAAGAGAGTTGATTATTGAAACCTTGAGGCGAATCAAACTGTTGTATTATGGTCCAACTAACCTTAGAGATACTTTCAACTTTAAGTGAAATAGTATTTTCTGAAACAATACCTCCACCATCTAAAATCAGTGATATTGACGGTTCGGAATCTGCTTCAGCAGATAGAGGTATGATAATATTACAAATCACAGTCACAGTAGAGTCAACCATTATAGTTGGATCACTGGAACATGAATATTGCCAATCTTCATCAGGTAAATCCATTGAAACACTGGGCCTCCATGTCATGGTTCCTGAGTTAGAAACCTGCCATAATAAGTCAAATCCTATTCCACCTACTGGGTGAGCATCAACCCCTAATGGAGTACTTGCAGAAGTACCGTCAGGTAAGGCAACTTGGAAGAAATTAATACTAGGAATTGCACCAGAAATCACATCTATTGTTCTATTCCAATCAATAGTAAAACCATCGTCTGTAACAAATCTGATCTGTAAATCACCACTCTTAGCAAGACCGTTGCCGTTCAGAGACAAAGGTAAGTTAAATTCCTGTCCAGCTACTACTGTAAATGAATTCTGTGTACCTGTCAATAACCATCCATTAGGTGTAGACAATACATAGGGGGTTAATTCTAAATCTCGATTCCCTTGATTATTGAAATTAACATCCCATTCTAGCGTATCATCAGCATTAACATCGCGTTCAATCCCATCAGAAGTTGGAGTTAGAGTGACAACATCTACATTTTCAACTACCATCGTTATGTCTTCAAACCAAGAATCTGAACTGACTCTAGAATGCACGGAAATAGAGCCTGAAAACAATGTGCCAGCAGGAATCATTGCACCTGGCGGATTTATTGTAATATCGATGATTCTAGTATCTCCTTTATCCAAAGAACCCGTTGAGCCATGAGATGACCCTGCAAAAGAACCTATGGTATCTAAACCAAGACTCCAGCCAGATGGAGAAATTAATTCTACATCATATGTCTGAGGGCCATTACCCTCATTCTTGACTTGTATCTGTAATGGTGTTGAAACTAGAGGATTGACCTTTACCTGTCCTGGAGGAATCAGAATATCTACACTAGAGAGAAGAGGAACTTCTAGAAAAATTTCAAATTCGGATTGTATTTGATTTTCAATATCAGTCCCTGTTACAATCATTCGATAAAGTCCTGGTTCTGGGGGAGCAGGATGAATAACTAACATATCTACAGAAGCAGATTCTGCTGGCATTAAATTGAGTGTATTATTTGAGAATGATGAAAACCAATCAAATTCTATGCCATCTTGCATTCTGACAGGTTCGGAAACTACAATACTAGCATTAGTTTCAAAAAGTGCTGTATTTGTCAATTCAAGGGACCAAGTAGTCGAACTATCTGTTGTACCTTCAATTAACATCGTAGGATTATCACTAGTTACTCTTACTCCTGGGACACTGACGATTACCGTTTCTATATACTGATTATTGGAATTCGAAACTTCTTCAACCTCATCATTTGGATCGATATAAAATGAAATAATATTCTCTCCATCTTGATTAGGGGTCCAATTCCAAGTCAATTCAGCATATTCACCTGGAGAAAGACTGAGTGTCTTTGTACCTATTGTTACGCTATTTACTGCTGCTAAGACAGAAAGTTCTGGCACACTTCCAGCCCCTTGATTAATCAATGAAATTGAAAATTCTACTTCTTCATCTACTTGCGGGATTGGTACTGATAAATCAAATGAATCTGATACGAAAGTTGGATCAGGATCTAAATCATTAACATTGACTCCTCTAACTGCAAGAGAATATGATTGATAGAAATTACTTCCACCATGAGATGAATCTTTCACCCTGACACTCCATGTACCAGTCATTGCATTATCCACAAGTACTACTTCGACATTATTTTTCGAATCTTTTTGGCCGTTTGTAACAGATTGCCCGTTAGTGAAAACATTACCTTTGTACAAAAGACCGTTTGGATTAGTTATTTCTAAATCTAAATCATTCCTTAATTGTGTCGAAGATGAGGATGAACCAGGATAATCAGACCAAGCCAAGACCACTTTCAGAGGCTCTCCTGCTCTTGTAATTTCAAACGAATAATCACTTATTTGACCGGACGATAATCTAGAACGATCATCAACAAATATTCCTACATCGCTATCTGGAACTAATGTATTAACAAGATTTACCCGACCCCATCCTTCATCATTATTCGGAATATTTCTAGTACCCATATCTTCCGCGCCTAGGATTAATAATGCTTTAATCAAAGCAGCTTGGGGTGCAGGTCTTGAGGCTACTTCCATCAGATATTCTCTAACTAGAACTGCAGCTCCTGCCGTTGCAGGGGTAGCCATAGAAGTACCACTATATTCGAGATACCAATTATTGCTCCAAGAACCCGAAGCGCTGCTTGCCTCTTGAGATTTACAGGAACGAACATAGTCGCCAGGAGCGACTAGATCGGGCTTAATACGACCATCATCTGTTGGACCCCGGCTACTCCAATAATACATATCATCTGGAGCACCATTGTATCTATTCACATGACCACCGATTGTGATGACGTTCTTTGCAGTCCCTGGGGAAGAAATACCATCATTTCTTTCATTACCTGCAGCGAATAATACAGTCATTCCTTGATATTGCCAATACTGGTCCCAAGTCGATACACGATCATCAGCATCTTCAGATGAGGTTGTGTAATCACCACCAGTTGGAGAACCCCAGCTATTGGTGTGGAGTCGGGCACCAGCATTGTATGCTTCATTCAACATACTGTTTATACCGATTGAATACAATGAACCGGTATCATCATCTTCCATTGCTTGGAAATAAAGATCCGCTTCAGGAGCAATTCCTTGGTAAGTACCACCACTTCTCATTCCAGAGCCGAGAACAGTACATGCTACGTGTGTTCCGTGGCCATCGGAAGGATCTGCAGTTGAAGAATCTCCAGGAGTAACAGAATCAAGTCCGGCAATCCTGCCTGCAAAGTCACCATGATCATCATCTAAACCTGAATCTCCAACAGCTATCTTTTGTCCGGAACCATTCAAACCACTGATGAAGAAATTTTCTACTGTGTCAATACCCATATGTCCTCTTGCTTCGTTATTCATTAATTCAAGAACTGGAACAGGGGCGATATATGATACAGACGGATTCTTG
Source organism: Euryarchaeota archaeon UBA89 (assembly GCA_002495525.1). Lineage (GTDB taxonomy): Archaea > Thermoplasmatota > Poseidoniia > Poseidoniales > Thalassarchaeaceae > MGIIb-O2. Next base: position 82,770 of record DAFS01000033.1, read on the forward strand.
ATGATTTCTGAAATATCATTTGTATTTATTTCCCCCCAAAAAATACCAGAGTCTGGAGACCAATAGTTAGACAACCATAACTCAGCAACATCTTCTAAATTACTATCTAATACTTCTAATTGACGTACAAGATCAGAGTTCTTCCAACCTGTTATTTCAACGACTAAACTTTGATCAGCAGGAGCATCATAAAGAGAGGAATGAACCATTAGACCAGCTGGAACATAGTGTATAGACTCAACAGATTGAATATTTTTCAATTCATTTAATTGCTCTTCTGTTCCCTGGACTAAGTATCCTGAGGGAGGTATAGTTGAACGAATTTCTAGGCCTTTTATTTCCATTATTTCCATCCTAGCATCCCATAAACCAGTATTTCCATCAATAATTACTAAGGCAATATCTACTCTAGTGGCCGCAAGGTCTTCTGAGAAATATATACTAGGAATAAGTCCTGAATGTGTAAATACTCCAATGCTAGAATCTGCATTTTCTGAACGTGTTGATTCGAAACTATCTGTAATTATTGGGGCACCTAAATCAGTAATACTATTTGGATTGGGAGAAATCTCTATCCTCTCTGTTGTGCCATCCATATATGTTCCAAATGATTCGTCTGGTTCTTCAAAGAAGTCAGTAGCAGGTATGTATGAAAGAAGGAAGAGTCCTAAAATTAAACATACAGTACGCTTGGACATAGAGTCATCCCTACGAAAGATGGTTTTGAGCATATGGGTTGGTTGAACCCTTAGTTCTTCGAACCTCTCAATATTTTAGTTAGGGTAGAAAATAAAAAAAGATTTGACTTTTAAAATAAAGTGATTTCAAAATCTCATCGATAAATATTCCAATTAACCTAATAATGGTGATACGCTCATTACTGTAACAGCGAAAGATGCGTAAAAACCGATTAGGATTGCTAGTATGTGTCCTGCGTTCATTAATGTTGTTCGTAATGATTCGTTAATGAATGTCTGTTTAGTTTTACATTTTTGACATATATACGCTTGTATTTTTTCCAAGTATATTTAATCAAAAATCATTAAAAATTATTTTTTCTTTTCAGAAATTTCTCCAAGAACTATTAGGCCGCCATATCCTCCTATTATTAGACAAATAGAGGGGAAAATAGTCTTCAAAAATGGACCATAATCTTGTACCAGAACATTTCCAATTATCAAACCCAAAATCGCTGTAATAAATGGTATTGCGTGATAATACCAAGAGAGATTTGTTGCAAACCTATCATCCATAAATCTGGTAATCTGATTTAGTTAATGAAATGTTGTTAGAAAAAATCAATACCTGTGCCATGGCTAAATTGTTCCATTTTCCATTCACCGACTTCATACTCTAATTCTATCTTAGAATTATCTTTATTATTCTTAGTATATTCTAAATCAATATCTATAGTATAATTTTCCCAAACAGATGGGCCTATGACAATTAATTCTAAACTATCTCCAGAAACTGAACTATGAGCTGGAAGAGATGACTTGTTGAAAGAAGTTCTATCAATCTCTATATTATCTGAATCAAGGAATCGAATTACTAAAGTTAATTCTGATATCGACCTACTCCCATCATTATCTATCTCTGTTAGAATGACGTGACCCGCACTACTCTGGATGTAAACCACATCAACTGTAACTTTGTCGTAAGGAACTATCCATGTCACGGCAACAATTGTTGAAGCGATAATCATCAAAGCAACTAT
>DAFS01000008.1 GCA_002495525.1 Euryarchaeota archaeon UBA89
TTCTTATACACATCCACGACACAACCTCCATTTTATTATTCATCTCTACAACCCCTTTGGTATAATTCAATATCGATAACGTCTCCCCGCAGTTATGGAAACGTCCTGCGGATTCATACTCATCAATTATAATAGTATACTTTTACTGCAATACCCTCAAGGCCATTGGAGTTTTCCTAAGGGGCATATAGAGGAAGGAGATAGCGATCACTTCGCTACCGCTAAGAGAGAATTATTAGAGGAAACAGGTATTTCTGAAGTTTCAGTTATTGATGGATGGATGTCAAAAACGGAATATAGTTTTTTTTCGAAAGGAACCCCTGTTACAAAACAGGTTTTTTGGTATTTAGCCAATACTGATGAACTGAATGTCAAACTTTCTCATGAACATACCAATTATATGTGGGTAAATTTTGACGAAGCATCCGAACAATTAACTTTTGAACAAGAGGTTAAAATATTAAATTCAGCAAAGGATTTTCTTAATATGAATTAATTAGTGTAAATGCTCCAAGCAATCCACAGCATAACTACACCTATTAGTAAATCAATGATTTTCCATGCCTTCTCAGTTTTCAATAATGGTGCTAAACGCCGAGCACCAAAACCGAGACTATAAAAAAATAGAAACGAAGAAGCCATTGCTCCCAAGGCAAATGCTATCTTTTCATCGCCTTGGAATTGTAAGGAAGCAGTGCCCAGTAGTACAGTTGTATCTAGGTATACGTGTGGATTTAACCAAGTGAAGCCCAGAGTAATAATTGCAGTTTTTTGGGCACTTACAAGAACCTCCTCATCCCCAATATCCAGAACATTTCCATCATAAGCCGCTTTGAATCTCAAAATCGAGTAAATGACCAAAAAAGAAATAGCGAACCATTTTATTAGTTCTGATAAATTTTCAGAATTAGATATAATCTCTCCAAATCCAAAGACTCCTAGACTGATCAATGTGGCATCCGAAAATGCGCAAATTGTACAGACCAAGAAAACATGCCTATCAGATAATCCTTGACGTATTACAAATGCATTTTGAGCACCAATCGCGACTATTAGTGACAAACTAATTAATGCGCCCTCGAACCCAGCTGATTCGATACCCAATTATTTCACCCTATCTTTTACCGAGAGGAGTCCAAAGAGTCTCACCCTCTTCTCCAGTAAGCCAGCGAGAGAGTACGAAACAGTGGTCTGAAAGTCTATTGAGGTAGCTAATAATTTCATTACGAACCTCATCACGAAGAGTACATGCTTCCCTCTCAGCCCTTCGTACAATTGTTCGAGCCATGTGTAAATACGCCACAATGGGATTTCCTGTTGGAAGTATAAATGATGACAGAGGCTCTAAATCTCCCAACATATAATCCATCTCTTCCACCAATCGCTCCCCAGCATCTACTCCGATAATCGACATCTGTTCTGGGACACCACCTGGAGGGCAGGCACACTCAGCACCAACATCGAATAATTCCTGTTGGATAATACCGAGCATCCGGTCAGCCTCGGTAAGACGTGTATGAGAAATACCAATGACCGCAGTTCTCTTCATTTCTGCGCGTACTATTCCAATTGCTGAGTTAGCCTCATCAATTGTGCCATAAATAGCCACTCTAGGGTGTTCCTTTCCCACACGAGAACCATCTACAAGAGAGGTTTCTCCTCCATCCCCACCACCAGTATGAACCTTAGTTATCCGAACCATATTGTATTCGGGAAGGGTTAATGATTAAGAACAATTGTACCATATATTAATTCAAGTTCAAATGTTTTCTTATCGCTTCAATCCATGATTTATCCACAGAATCCCAGCCGCCAATTTTCTCTAATTCCATCACATGTTCCGATCTAGAATTTTCATCATTTTCTTTTTCATAGATAAGTGCTAACGCGGCATGACTCATGGCATTAATCCATTGCTTGTCCATATCCCAAGATTTTTCAAAATGGGCAATGGCTCCATTTTTTCCATGAATCAATCCTCGACTAATTTGTCTTAGTCCTGATTTAGACCATGAAATTCCTTGAACTCCGATTATTAGTCCTCTAAATACAAGATATATCTCTAAAGCGACTAGAATTGAAGCCAAGATAAACGAACCTATTTGCTCTACCTGTTCTGCCTCATTCCATCTTTCAGTTAGTAGAGTTATCGAACCTATACAAAATAGGATCCCTCCAAATGGAGCAACAATCACATCATCGTCAGTAACTGACATTTTTATTACACCATATATAACTGCACAACCTCCAATAAATGTAGAAATATAAGCAGGGGCTAATTCATTCCCTTCTCCTCTTGGGGCACTTGTTGCCATCCATAAAATCGCGGCAGTGAATAATAAAATAGCGGAGAAAAAACCACTTATCTCTGGAAAGGGCTGCTTCCTACTATACCAAAAAACAGTTACTCCTAGTACTAAAAATAATAGAATCCAACTCCACACAACAATCACTCAGTTGATTCAATGCCCCAGCCCGGTGCCCAAAAATCTTCGTCATCCAACCACTTCAACCATTCATCAGCATCGGCTCTTAAAAGTCTGAAACTTCTTCTGTCCAGACCTGCCAATAATTCATTAGAAACATCTCCTTTTTGGTGTGAATCAGTCCATTCAACTTGCATTTGGCGAATCAGTCTTTGCCCCTCAGCATAATTATCAAAATTAATCTCACATATTTCTCTCAAATCTTGTAGCCATAATTTTGTCCCTTTAATATGCAGATTATCCTGAATGATTTTTTTCTTTTTCTTGAATGGCCACCAACTCATGTTAATCATCCCTGCGTCAAGGCTTTCTTTCTTGATGCTTGCGAATAATGAAAGGGTGCGTATCTCTGCGAGACACATGGGACGCGTATTTGTTCATTTACATGGTAAGGCTAAAGATTCTTCTTTTAGAGCTGCAATTTCTGATTATGCAAATAGATTAATTTCTGATGGTGTACAAATCGTTGAGCATCGAAATAAAACTAAACCAGGCCCTTATTTAGATGATATTATTAAGAAAGCAGGTGAAGATAAAGTGATTCTTCTTCAAGAGAAAGGAGAAAATCTTGATAGTGTAGGATATTCCGAAAAAATGAAACAGTGGCGGATATCTACCAACTCAGTACATTTAGTCGTAGGTCCGCCGGGAGGATTCGGCCCTTATGGAGGAGATCTTAAGTCACTTTCTTTAGGAAAGATTACTCTTCCACACGAGTTGGCTGCAGTGGTTCTGTTAGAGCAATTATATCGTGCTTGCACAATAATCAAAGGTCTACCTTATCACCGTGCATGATTATCAATATCAATAATTTTATTTCTTCCATTTACATGAATTATAGTCGGTAAATGTTCACTAATTTTTTCTTCTTCAATTACCTTATAAGTTACTAAAATCACCAAATCTCCGGGATTTACAAGATGTGCAGCAGCACCATTTATACAAATTTCACCACTCCCCTTTTCTCCTAAAATTACATATGTTTCTAGCCTTGAACCATTTGTAATATTTAGTACCTCTATTTTTTCCCATTCTGATATATTTGCAGCTTCAATCAACTCTTCATCTATGGTGATAGAACCGATATAATTTATGTCCGCTTCAGTTACAGTGGCTCGGTGAATTTTTGAATTCATAACAGTTCGCAAAGTTACCATTGACTCTTCCGTATTTCATCTCCCATTTTAATCCGAGGTAATCTTGTACTTTGATACTAAAACGTCTCGTTGATACATCTACTCTCAACTTAGGGTGTGCGTTGATAAATGAATCACATTTAGGAATTATACTTCGGTGGTCGCGATGAAAGGAAAGTTACAAGAAAATATTAGCCTAAAAGGCTTGAAAAAAAGTATGGTTGCAGGAGTAATGGTTTTCATAATGTTATTCAGTACTCAGATGTATTCCTTTCAAGATTTTGAGCCATATTCAGAGGAAGAATCTGAATGGGGCCCCGTCATTAAGAGGACCGCCTTTCAACAAATAGATGTTGCAGACGGGCCTATGGCAGAAAGTAGTGAAATACAACTAGGCGCCGAATATTCATTCTCTCACCCTGCATTCAGCGACCCAATGTATCACGATCCACTTTCCATGTATGGAAAAGTCTCCGACCCAGCTGCATTAGCAATCGATCCAAGCTATGGATTTTTGCTCGAAGAAACTGATACCGAAGATCACGATAATGATGGAATCTCAGATTTGAATGATTTAGATGATGATAATGATGGGATTTCCGATTTAATTGAAAGATTCGATGGATGTTATGGGACAGATCCTTTTGACCACGATAATGACGGTATTCAAGATGAGTTCGATTGGGATGACGATAATGATGGATTGCTAGAAGGCCCTATTGACTGGTCACAGGGGGCAGATCCAAAGAACAATACAGAAGACCGTTATGTAATACCGACAGCCATCCATCCTTGGACTCAAACGGTTGTAGGTACCGGCTATCGTATTGATCAGAATTTGTTAGATCATGATAACGATGGAGTTACTGATGAAGATATTGATGGTAATGGAAAAGGTTCGTATGATGAAGACGATGATAACGATGGCCGCATAGATCAGTTTACTTGGCCTTGTGATTTTGATAGCGACGGTATCCAAGATTATTTTGATTTAGATGACGATGATGACTCAGTACCGGATCTTTGGGATGCACACCCATGGAACTCCCAAATCACATCAAATATTACTGAAAATAATCTTTGGAATGATTGGGTAGAATGGGATGTTGGGCCATCTACTTTTACTATCATCGTTGATAGTACTGGAATAAATCCTGAAAATATAACGATTGAAACTGGGGATATAATAACTTGGATTAACATAGACACAGAAGATCGAACGTTGCAAAGTCAAGGTAATATTTTCCCCAATTCTCTTATTTCTGCGAATGGAGGGCAATGGAGCTTCCAATTCAATAGCACTTCTCAACAAATTCTATATCAGAACATCGGCTTAAGCTCGACTTCCCAAGGTAATATCTCAGTAACACAGTCTACATTTACAGGCAGTGATTATTATGGAGATTATGTAGGGGGAGTTGATTTCGTTGAGAGAGAAAAAGCTTGGCATCCTAAAGTACAGGCATTTTCTTCCATAGTAGATGGTGACTTGGATGGCGATGGCATTCCTAACTTCCTAGATCCAGATAATGATAATGACGGTTCTCCCGATTCTTCAGATACTGACGATGATAACGACGGATTAGCAGACATGTACGACGTTGATGATGATAACGATGGAATTCTAGATACGTGTCTCCAGACTGATACAAATTTAGATGCATCCGGTGACTATCCGATACCAAATCAGCCATTTTATGATGGTAGCATTATGACGCCGGGAGTAGATTGTGAAATCGATTATGATAGAGATTTAGACGACGATCGTTACAGAGTAATTGATCAGGATTATGATTTGATATGGGACTGGTTGGACACAGACTTGGGTGGTGTGCCAATCCCGGATAATACCGTTGGTGGAACTTTGACCGATGCAAGTGATCTACCGTGGGACTTAGATAATGACGGTCAGATTAACGAAGAAGATATCTTCCCAACAGTGCCCCAAAGTACCGTTGATACTTGGGATTGCCCTAGCCTCACAAATCCAAATCCTTCCAATCCAGATGACAATTGTTACTTGATGCGTAAATCATATACTGGATTCAATGATTGGGACGAAGATGGAATAAATAATTGGGACGATATAGATGATGACAATGATGGAATTTTTGATTGGTTAGATATAGATGATAACTGTGATCTCGATGATGATAATGATTTGCATTTATTGAACGGTTCAAAATATCGTGACGATGGTCCAAACGATATTGATACAGACGTAGACGGGGACGGATTACCTAATGACGAAGATTGGGATGATGATAATGATGGTATTTCTGACTATTACGATCCTGATGATGGAAATTGTGGAATTCAGGATTTAGACGCAACAGATCCGTTTGACAACACTTATCCTACTAGCGACGGTGATTTATTGGACGGTTCTGCAGATGGCCAATTATATGCGTTTCCAATAGTTTATCAGATGTATTGGAATCAAACATGGATGTTCAATCCATTCACTTCGGACAATGGTTTCGTATTGGATTATAATGGATTTGATGAAGCAAACCCAACAGCTAGTGGCCAGATTCCTGAGTTGTACTGGCACGTAATTCAAAAGTGGAGCCCCTACAATGGAGGTAATCACTTTGATATTGATATTGATGGAGATTCTTTGATTAATGGTATAGATGTTGATCAAGATGGTGATGGATTACCAGATTGGTGGGATCAAGACGAGGGTAATGATGGATTATTGGATGTTAACGATATAAAGATGGGCGGTAGCTTTGACGACAATACCTGTGGTGCAACATTATTTTGGATTTATGTTCCACAACAGCCCCAAGCAATAGATCATGAGTGTGGAATTTTCTATGCTTGGTATTTTGGAGCGCCCTTGGTTACACCAACTAGGGCTAACCAAGTAGAATATACATATCCTTACAGTACTAGAGCAGACCCAGATTACAGTGATGGTGCTTACAACGGAAGTAATTCACAAGGTCAATGGACGTGTAATAAAAATTGCTTCCATTTCACATTCGACCCACAGAGTGGAGTAAGTCCAACAGCGGCTGTCACATACAATCAAATGAAAGATAATAGAGATCTTTGGATAGCATACATTGGCTTAACATATGGATTCTTCCAGTGGACAGCAGACTCTAATGCTAATTTCTTCCCCGATGAAAGAGCAGATTTACTCAATAATGACGTTGATCCTGATGATGACTGTGGTGCACCCGTTACTGGAAATATGGAGCCACAGTGTTTGTTTAATGATACGGCAGATCTAGATGATGACTTTGACGGTGTTTACGACCACTGGGATGTTGACGACGATTCTGACGGTATTTGGGATTATTTTGAGGTCGATAGTAACGACGATCTTGACGACGATACAGGAACAATCCCTCCTGGTAATTTCTACACTGGTTCAAATTGTGAAGATAATGATGATGATGGAACAGACACCGACCCTGATGAAGATGGATGGTTCCAAGCCGTTCACGATAAGGGGGTCCTCGGACAAGGTCTCTTGAATCCAAAATATTATGACGTTGATAATGATAATGATGGAGTTCCTGATGGGGAAGACCCTGATGATGATAATAACGGAGTATTAGACTCCGATCAAGAATTACTTTGTTTCGTCGGTGAAGAGCAAATGACTTGGGACCATGACAATGATGGTATCGTTAATTGGAAAGATGATGATTGGGATGGAGATGGTAGATCTAATTTGATTGAACTTAACACAGCGACTCCATTTATATCCGCATGGGATCATGATAATGACGGTCTAAGAGATGATATTGATTTAGATGATGATTCTGATGGGATGAAAGATGAAGATGAAATTATGCTTTGGCCTTCTAGATATGGTAGTGAATCTACTAACCCATGGGATCATGATGATTTCGGTGGAGGCGAGGGTATTGCAAATCCTACTGATCCAAACACAGGTCCCGATGCAATAGACGAAGATGATGATAATGACAGTCGTATTGATACAGATTGGGATCAGTTAGAAGAGGAGAATGGTAGTTCATCTGATTGGGATAGTGACAACGATGGTATCTTGGATGAAGATGATAAGATTCCAACTAGAATTACACTTACATCGCCTGATGTATTATGGTTAGATAACCTGTATGCGGCTAAATTTAATGGTACTGTAAGTTGGTTAGATCTAGACCAAGGCGTTTTTGCACCTGCAGAAAATTTACCCGTTCAAGTGCATATTGCTTGGACCAGGAACGGGACCTCTGCTGTTGAAACGGTCGATGTTTTGACAGATGCTGACGGTAAATTCGTGGTAGGGCAGTTCTTGTTCCCCGAAGATTTACCGGTAGGCTCCAACACCACATATCATGTCTATGCTGAAGTGACTGAGATGTTCTTACACGATGGCTCATCTACACAACCAGTTCCTACAGAAGTTAGAGCTAATACAACAATCGACTATGTTGCTTGGACCTACTTCCGAAGTGATGAGCAACCATTATTCGTCGATTATAAGGTTCATTATGCTGCAGATTGGGATAGGGGAATATTCGATAATAAATTGTCACATGCGCCGATTTCATTTACAGTACATGGAGGCCCATTTGGTAATTTGACACACCCTACTATATTCGATGGATATGGCTATGGTTACAGAGCAGATTCTGGTGGGTGGGTATCATTATCATTCGTTCAGACAAGCGGCAGTCAAGGTGTTTGGAAGCAAGTGCAATGGAATTCAACGATAGACAATGGTCCAGGAAAAGTTCCCGGTGCTTATGAAGAAATTGTATGGGATAACACATCCAAGTCTCACAGCGTTGTTGGGCTTTATGAATATACAAACACAAGTTTACCGATTGGAGATTATATGTTTATTGGAGAGTCTCGACCAGACTTAGGAGGAGAAATGCCTTGGCCATACTTAGAAGGAGATAAAACGGACTCTTTTGCAATACGATCAATGCACAGAATGTATGTTGAAGCAGATATTATTACCCCCTCAATTCGTCCGGTCTACTTCTATGATTCCACACAATTTACTGGCTCTTCATTTGGTGCTTGGAGAGCTTTATTCCACGCTCCGTCCTTGGCTAACGCAGGTTTAGAATACAGCGATGTAAGTCTTGGAAAACAATACCCTATGCTTTGGGATGGAACACCTCAGGGACTTACTGGCGAAGCGGCTAATTTACGTTCATTCATATCATCAAATGGTACACATTGGTTTATCGCTATGCAAAATGGAGGAGATTTCAATGTACCTCCATGTGGACCAATCAATCCACTAGACCCTGCTAGCGAAGTTCGATGTGAAATTGTACCTGAGATGTTTACAGGTGAAACATTCAGAGTTTTCGGAACTGTATGGAATCGAACAATGACTGCTTGGCCACACGATGCTATGGCATTACAGGTTGATATTGATAAAAACGGAGTATTTGCAGGTTCACAAGAGACCGGATTCGCTAGAGTTCCAGATATGATTAATGGTGAAGCAGTGTTTGATTACAACTGGACATGGTATTCCCAATATCCTGCTGGAGTATATGGTATTCGTGCTGACTTTACGAACTCCAATTATTACTTTACAGGTAATCAATCAGCAGTTTTAGCGCCTACAGGTGCTTATGTAAACGTATCAGTAATTGGTACAACAGACTTCCAATTGAATAACATACCCAGACTTTATCGGGGTCAAAATACAACTATTGAAGCTAGAGTAATTGACAATGCATACCAGCCTGTCAGAGACGCTCCAGTAAATTATACCTGGTCTGCTGATGGTACTAGTGATGTAGCAGTGACTGATATTAATGGGGTATTCAAAATTAATTTAACCATAGGTGAAATGCACGAATTAGGCAATTTCTCTTTGAGCTTTACTTATCCTGGCGATACTTACCGGCAAGGGAGCTCTTCAGGAATTGATTTATGGGTAGTTTCAAGAACATATATAGATCTTCAAAGTACTACTGAAAATAGACTATCAAGCGGAGATATTTGGGAATTTACTGCTCAGGTAACAGATGATAATAGGACTGCTGCAATCAAAGATAAAGGAGAACTTTTGGATGGTTGTGATGAAAATGGCGGAGAAATATTAGTAATTCTTGAAGGAGTTGATTTCGAACAAACAGTCCACCGACAAATAATCAAGACGTTATGTCCTAATGCTGGAACAATTAATCACGCTATGTTGTTAGATCCACAATTATTGAGAGACGACCCTCAATCATTCCTTCCGGATGGTTTCGGACCAGTCAATGTAATTATTCGGTTTTCAGAGAATCTACCTCATGAAGGCTGTGATCCAATAGATCAAGAAATGCTTTCGATTTCAGGAGCATGGGACCCATGCGCCCAAGTTTTGAATAGTGATCACTATCGTAAGGTATTCCAGTATAACGGACAAGGATTTAGTCTGATTGGAGGCACACAGTTGTCTGTAGACAATCAGATTGTCTATACTTCAGAAATAGATCAATTAACTGGTCAACCTATTGATAAACCAATGACAGTAACTGGGCAATTAGTTGATGAATTGAACACAAATCTATCTAATCGTCCAATACAAGTCCAGTATGAAATGGTTGGTACTGAATTGGGTGTAAACGCTTGTAATGGTGGTATAACTGATTCCAACGGTTTCTTTTCAATAGTGTGTCCTCTAAACGATATTCAAGCAGGGCAGGCTAAGGTAACTGTGAACTATTATTCATATGAGACCGGAGATCAATACAGATACAAAAACTCTAGTATTACTAAGTTCTTCCCAGTATTCTCTAATTCAACAATGACTGTGCAAGAAGTTGGACCTTTCAGAACAGATATAGATACATTTAGATTTGAGAATGGTACTGTATTCCCAGTACTTTACTTGAAAGAGTCATTCCACATTGATGCCAAATTAGCCCAAGTTAATGGTAATCCGGTTGGAGGTAAATGTCTCAATATTTACCTAGATCCTGAAACCAACACCAGACCCTTTGCAACGGCAATTACCCAAGATGGAACTGGAGAAATTGAATGGTATTCAGGAGATCCTGACGATAATCCTAGCCGTAAAGGAGTAGAGCCGAGCGGTCAGAAACTTGAAGGTTTTAGAACAATTAGAATTGCATATGAACCGACAAAAGAATTACCTGGTGGGTGTAAAGCAGAAACAACACCTGTTGTGAATGGATCATATGAAGACATAGAAGTCCTTGTAAGAAGCAAGGTGGATATTCTATTGAAAGATCATTGGGCAAGAGCTGAAGGATACCAAGAAGGAGATATTGTAACCGGAAAAGTTTCAATTTTACGAGACAGACTAGATGTTTCAGTAGAAGGCGAGACAGTCATTTTCACTTTCCAATATTGGAATGGAACGGGCTATGTAACCAATAATGTTGAGTACTCTGTTACAAATGAAAAGGGCGAAGCAAATTTCAGTTTCGTTTACAGTGGTAAAGAAGTACCTGGAGGAACAAAAGGAAATGAACTCGCTGTGAATGGTCAATGGAGAGTATTAGTTCACTTCCAAGAATCGTCATTCTTCCAAGAGGAATTTTTGAATAGCACCCCCACAATTGAACTCGGGGATGTCGCAGCTTCTTCGGAAACAAATTTCTGGACCTTTAGAGTAATCACAGTACTTGGAATTCTCTTTTCGTTTGCTCTATTAATTGGTGCAATAATGTATAGAAATTATAATGAAAGAAGAAGAATTGAGATTATTCGTGGTATTCTTACAGATTCTTTAATGTCACTAAAAGCCTCTAATGATTACATAGCAACAATATTTGATTGTTACAAGCAATTGGTCAGATTCTTCAGAAGTAGGGGGGCTATGAAGAAGGTGTATGAAACGACTAGAGAGTTCGAAGATGCAGTACATACAATGCTAGGTGGAATAACTCCTCCAGAGGATTTAGATACGCTATTCTCGATATTTGAAGAGGCTAGATATTCAGATCATGAAATAGGTGCCGACCAAAGAGACAGAGCAATGGAAGCACTTCAGTCAATAATTAACCATTTGAGCAATTCACTTGGTGAGAGTATGTTGAACCGAACCTCATCTACAGAATCAGGACTTTACGGTTCAGTTGTAAAGGCAGGTACATTCGTTGATTCTGAAGGACAGACAAGGATTGCAGGTATTGATGATGACGATGAAAGAGATGGTTTTTCGCTATAATCTCTAAATCTGAAGTCCGTAATTAACTGTGGCGTGTTAAACAACCACATTGGCCGCAGTGCAACGAATTAACCTCTTGGCGAGTAGTAGCATTCATAACAGGTCGTCAGGTGGCCGCGATACCTAAGAAACGTCGAGGGAGTTATATGAGTAAGAACAACAGAAAGACCAACGCGGCCCTAATCGCCTTAATCGGCGATTTAAAGGCTCAGAGCAGGTCAACTGGTTCTGCACTATGGCGAGACGTTGCATTGCGACTGGAAACCAGTCGCAGTAATTGGGCTGAACCGAACCTAAGCCGTCTTTCGCGATACGCAGCGAATGAAGGAATGGTCCTAGTTCCTGGTAAATTACTAGGAAGTGGAGAAGTAGCAGGTAAGCCCAACGTCGCAGCATATAGTGTCAGTTCTGGAGCCCGCTCTAAAATTGAAGACGCAGGCGGACGTGTAATTACGATTCGTGAACTAATGAATGAAAACCCAGAAGGTTCGGGGGTGAGAATCCTTGGATGAATCCGGAACTATAGTGTACGACGCTACAGATAAGGTGCTTGGAAGACTGGCTAGTGTAGTTGCAAAACAACTACTTTCCGCTAGAAAAGCAGGCAACCCAGTTAGAATAATTGTTCTAAATGCTGAAAATGCAATTGTTTCGGGACCACGAGCTCGTGTGTTAGCAGATTATGATTTCAAGTACAAGTTAAATCATCCTCGTAAAGGACCATTCTTCCCTAGAATGCCAGATCAAATAATGAAGAGAACTGTTCGGGGAATGTTACCATACCAAAAGAATAGTAGTGGTCGAAATGCAGTAAGAGATCTAAGAGTAATGATCGGCTGTCCGGCCAATCTGTCAGGTGAAGATTTACCTTCAGGACATACATGGGGTGACACAACAGCTCTAGATCGTCCACTACCAGTTAAGTTTGTACGACTAGGAGAAATATCATCATCACTTGGTGTCGATGCGACACGTTGGGGAGGTCAGTAAATATGGCTAAGAAAAAAGGTAAAATTTCAGTTGAAACAAGTGGTAAAAGAAAGACTGCAGTAGCGCGTGCAACAGTTCGTAAAGGGCAAGGTCGCGTCCGAGTTAACAACCAACCTATTCACATAATGGAACCAACTCTTGCACGTCGCAAAGCACTCGAACCAGTCCAAATTGCTGAAGCAATGGGCCGTCTAAGTGACGTTGACATCGTTGTAGACGTTCAAGGCGGAGGGCAAATGGGTCAAGTAGATGCAATTAGAACTGCCATCGCTCGTGGATTAGTCAAATGGAATCGTGGCGCACACAAAGATGAGGGTGATGACGAAGAATTGAAAAATGAATACTTAAGATTCGATCGCAGTCTTCTTGTTAATGATCCAAGACGCAAAGAAGCCAAACATCAAATGGGTCGTGGTGCCCGTGCCAAATGGCAGAAATCATATAGATGAGGTGAATAAATATGTTGATACCAGTCCGTTGTTGGAGTTGTGGGAAAGTTATCGCTCACAAATATGAAGAATACAAAGAAGCAGTAGTAAATGGAGAAGATGCCCAAGTTGTTTTGGATAATTTAGGTATGGAAAAATATTGCTGCCGGAGAATGTTTGTCGCTCATATCGATTTAATCGATGAAGTGGCGCCGTTCAGCATTGCTCGTGAAAACTGAGTTTACACTTAGGTTAGGGCTTTGAACCCAAAGAACCCCCATTGAATAACAGGGCCTGTAGGTTAGCTTGGTCTATACTTCGCGGCTGGGGGTCGCGCGACCCAGGTTCAAATCCTGGCTGGCCCACCATTCTTACTCAGCTTATGCAAGACATTTCTGAAGTCTCAATACGCACGTTCAAGTCGCCCCCCTCTTCTCAATAGACATGATTGGTGAGCGCCCAACCGGCGATGATAAGCAGGCGCTTGTCTCTTGGCTTACCAAGCAAATTTCATACTATTCAAATCTATACTATAATCAAGCTATATCTGAAATTTCCGATGCCGAATTCGATTCATTATGGTCTGAATTAAAAAGATTAGACCCACAAAATCCTCAACTTGAAATGGTTGGTTCAGACTCTATTCCAGGCAGTAAAAAAATTACTCACTTATTTCCGATGCGTAGTCTAGATAAGGCAACCACAATAAAAGAAATCCGCCATTTTGTTTCCGAAACAACTGTAGATGGTAAACAGTTTGTCTGTCAGCCTAAACTTGATGGTTCAGCACTTTCTATAGAATATAGGAGAGGTAGATTGGTTAGAGCCGCAACGAGAGGTAATGGTACAAGAGGAGAAGACGTTACTGCCAATGCTAGAAGGATTTCTAATGTTCCAGAATCAATCAATTGGGATGGTGATTGTCATATTAGAGGAGAAGTAATAATGCCATTATCAATTTTTCATAAAAAGTATTCTTTGGTCGCTCCTAATCCTCGTAATCTTGCTGCCGGATGCCTTAGACAAAAAACAAAGGAATCAGGTAAAGCTAAGCCTGAAGATTTAATTTTTCTTGCTTATGATGTTAAATTTCCTGGGCTAGATTCTAAACACCCAGATAGCCCCCCATCTCCAAATTTCAATTATGATTCTGATTTAAACGAATGGCTTTCAACTAATGGAATACAAATAGCAGGAAATGCAGTTGTTACTGCCGATAATACTGAAGAATTAACTCAGAAGATTTCATCTATTACAGAATATTGGACTGAAAAAAGAGATAGTATTGAATGGGAAATCGACGGAGTAGTCATCAAGCTCGATTTACTATCAAAGAGAGAATCTCTTGGAATGACCGCTCATCACCCTCGATGGGCTCTTGCGTGGAAGTTTCCCCCAGAGGAAGCAAATACTGTTCTAATGGGTGTGGATTGGCAAGTAGGACGAACGGGTACAGTGACTCCAGTCGCTAGAGTCGCACCGGTTACCGTATCTGGCGTAACAGTTGAAAATGTAACTTTGCACAATTCTGGTGAAGTAGATAGATTAAAAATTGCAATTGGCGATAAAGTAAAGTTGGTCAGACGAGGCGATGTAATTCCCAAAATAGTTGAAGTCATAGGTAAAGCAACTTTTGCAGATATTGAAGGCAGAATTCATTCAGATGGTGCAAAATTCAATGAAAATCTGCCTAAATATTCTCAAATTATTATTCCTACTTCCTGTCCAAGGTGTGAAACAGATTTGATTCAGGATGGTGCATTT
Source organism: Euryarchaeota archaeon UBA89 (assembly GCA_002495525.1). GTDB lineage: Archaea > Thermoplasmatota > Poseidoniia > Poseidoniales > Thalassarchaeaceae > MGIIb-O2. The sequence continues at coordinate 14,945 of DAFS01000008.1, forward strand.
ATACGATGTACAAACATGAATTGCCCCTCACGTCTAGAGAGAACTATACTTTATTGGGCTCGATCACTAGAATTAGATGGTGTTGGCGAGAAATTAGTTCAGCAGTTATGTTCGGATGGCCTAGTAAAAAATTTACCTGATCTTTATGAGTTGAAAGTTAGTGATATTTCGAATCTTGAAAGAATGGGCATAAAGTCCGCAACCAATGTTATAGGAGAATTAGAATCTAGTAAGAAAATGTCACTTAGTAAGTTCCTTTCAGCTCTTGGTATCCCTGGAATAGGTCCTGAGATAGCTGCCTCTGTGGCAACTAAAGTTTCATCTATAGAAAATCTCTTAATCTTAGCCAATAAAAGGAATGAAGATTTTGAAGAAACTAATTCTGCAATCAATTTGTTAATTGAAATTGATGGTATAGGAGAAAAAGTAGCAAATCAGATTCTAGATGGTTTAGCTATTAGGATGGATATGGTACAAAGACTTCAATCACATCTAGAAATTTATTCCGAATTAAAGCCTGTATCAAATGGTTCTTTAACGGGAAATACATTTTGTATAACTGGGACTTTGACACGTTCCCGTAAAGAAATAGCATTATTGATAAAATCAAATGGGGGTAAGATAGTTAGTTCTGTTTCTAAGAATCTTAGCTATCTCGTTGCAGGTGAGTCGGCCGGTTCAAAACTTCAAAATGCTGATAGATTGGGAGTTGAAGTGATAAACGAGAATCAACTAAACGAGATGTTAGAAGTGGAGGAGGTTACAACTTTGTCCAAAGAAAAATCTCAAAAATCTCTAATGGATTTTTAATTAACCATACATGTTTGAAGCATCATTGGTTGCTTGTTCAGCACCAGGATTTAGTTGTAAAGCCATCATTTCTCTAATTTGTTCTTCTATTCTCTGAGCTTCTACCAATAACGGCTCAGAGTCTAAATAAATCGCAGGAAGTAATTTATCGAGACAATTGATTATTCTCGCCGCAGCCCTAGAATCAGGAATAGTGCCATTTCCGAACTCTCCCGATGCTTCTGCTAACATTGCGATACTATTTACCGACCTTCTTCTGCTTTCACCCATCATTACTCCGGTCATCCCTCCTATGATTCCCTGTTTCAGAAGTGGAATTTTTAGTTGACTCAACATCTTGTGAGACTCTTCTATAGAACCAATCCCTAGTAATGATCCATCAGAATCATCTTCATCGAAAACAGTATGCTTATTTTCAACTCCGGGTGAATAAGCATCAATCATTATTGTGGCACTAGCATTGGATTGTTTAATCCAATCAATTAAGGCACCAGATAACGGTAAGCACATCTCTGCAGGAACTTGAATCTCTGAAGCGATTAAAACCACTTTATTACATTCTTCCATATTGCATATTGGCTCTCCTGCATAGAATCTCAAAGGAGGAAGGGGCATTCCTTCCTGAACTAAACAAACTGCAGGCAAAGAAGGATGCCGTACGCCACCGACTAATTTCAAATTCAATTTATCAACTAAATAATGTGCAACAATACTGCTAACAAATCCTAGTGAAGGAAAACAATTGACTACTAATGCTCCCGTAATATCAATTTCAGAATCAAACTGTATCTCCGGTTGTGACGTCATTGCTAGATAGTAATAGCCGATGGTGTTAATCCTTATGACGCCACGAGCGTGACATCGGATAGTCAGGCAGGTCGAAATTGTGGGCGAAATATCTTCTCAACATCAATTATCTCCTTCTTCATGGAATAGATTCGAGGAATGCCCAAGGAAATATTGGTTATCTAGACAGCGTTTACCTCGTAAAGCATCTATGCCTGCTTCACTAGGAAATGTCATTCATAACTCCATGGAAGAAATTTGTAATTTGGATTTCGAAGGTGAAGATGATTCTGAAGTTGGCTGGTTATCTAAAGTGATGAAGAAAACTGTGGATAAGCACTGGGCAATAGAAAAAGAGATTTTCCTTAATACACCTCGTCGACCAAACTGGAAATCTCAATCAATAGGAAAAGCCAGAGAAGGGCTAGTCGGAGCACTCAATCTTCTTTTTAGTAAAACAAAGTTTGAGGGGAAGAAATTTTCTGAAATTTCAATTAAAGATTGGAATGAAATCAAATCAATTGTACTTTCCAATGAAGAGTCATTGATTTCCAATGATGGAAGATTAATCGGTAGGTTAGATTTACTAATCGACGATTTAGATGAAGACGGGAACTCTAAAGGCTGGATAGTTGCAGATCTTAAAACTGGAAAACCTCCTAATTCTATTCTCAACGAGAAAGTAACTAGACAATTATTATTTTATAGAGACTTATTGAAAGAAACCAAACCAAATCATCCATCTGTATCTGCCGAAGGATGGTATTCCTCTAATCAGAAAATATATTCTACAGAGGGAGATTTTGTACTGGATGACGCAATTTTAGCTTGGAATGATATGAAATTAACTATTCATCCACCAGAATCAACACCTAGCGAAGAGTCTTGTGGATTTTGTGAATTTAAGGCTTGGTGCCCTGATTGGTGGATATCTAGAGATATGGGTCATCTTTCTGATAAGAATTTATTCCGCGACGAGGTTGTAAAAATCATCAAATTTGATGATTTAACAGGCGCTGCAAGATTTGAACGCCAAATACCAGTGGGTAAACGGGGAGAATTAACAAGTTCAAATATAAGTTTTGGTGCACTGATTAAAGGCCGAGCATTATCTCAGATAAAGGCACTAATTTCTTCCGATTTTGAAGGGGCAGTATTTCTCGGAAGTGCAAGATCTCAAGGACAAATCATTCATTTGGGCGACTGGAGCGAGGTTCTCCCCTGGTCTCCTTTATTGGAGTCAAAAAGAGAAGTTTAGTTCTGGAATAAATTCTTATATCTCTCACAAACAATCTTTTCAATAGGACTTGATGGCGATAATAACCAATTCAGATATCTTGGATCATTTCTTTTTATTTCATCTAAACTCCTTCCTTTGTATTTTCCAAAGGCAACTATGATGTCAGTATTGTTTACTCTCAATAACCCTCTTGATTGAGGCACAGGTTCTAAATCTTCAAGCCCCGGTCCAAGAATATTTTCCCTTCTAGCGCCCGCCAAAGAGTCTTGTAAATCATCAATAGAACCTCTAAAAAATCTAGGATTTTCTTTCATTATTTTCCATAATAAAATCAAAGTCGCACCTGCATCCGCATCCGCTCTATGTGCGTTGGATAAATCGATTCCATATTTATTACATAATATTCCTAGCTTATGTCTCCCGGGTATCTTTAATTTTCTAGCTATTACTAAAGTATCAATAATTGCTCTTGGCTTAGGAGTTTCGACTCCTGCTCTGAAACATTCCATCTCAAGCATCTTCCAATCAAATTTAATTATATTATGTCCAACAATGATTGAATCATTAATTATTTTTGATATTTCACCGATGTGCTCAGAGAAATTACCTGAGGCCCTGACATCTTGATCTTTAATTCCATGAACATTCGATGCTTCGAAAGGTATTCTCTTTTCTGGATATACTAATGATTGTAGATTTATGTCACTTCCGTCTACATCACTACCAATTAATGCATATTCGACAATCCTTTCTTTCCTAACATCAAAACCCGTAGTTTCTAAATCAAATCCAACAACTCGGAAGCCATCAAAAATCTCCCCAGTCATGATTATTCGAAACACACCTCCCAAATGAACTAATCCGTCCGCATCTTTCAAATCATATATTTTTGATATTCTTCAAGTATCTTTTTCCAACATCGCTATGAACATCATATGATGCACAGGCGCCCAATGTCGTCAACTAAGGCTGTAACTTTCTCGGTATCTTGTATGATTTTATTGGTCTCGCTCGCTGGCTGTACAGGGCTTTCTTCAACAACACCAAATGCAGAAATTTCTTCTGATGTAACCGAGATTAATGTTGGTGATGTTGTAAATTTTGATGGCCGAAGTTCTACATCACCCTCGCCTTCAATTATCGTAGATTATGATTGGGATTTTGGCGATGGTGAAACACGATTAACTAAATCTGGAATAATTAGTCATTATTTTCAAAATTCAGGAAATCACGAAGTCCAACTAAAAGTCACCAATGACCTAGGCGAATCCGATTCTATTTCAATGACAATTTTTGTTAATTCCCCGCCCTCAATCATTATTGAAATCCCTGGCTTTGTCAAAACTGGTGAGATAGCAACTTTAGACGCCACCAATTCTTTTGATCCAGAAGGAGGGGATTTGGAATATATTTGGGATTTCGATAAGACATTTGATAGCGATGGAGATGGAGATCCAACTGGAGATGCAGATGCAACATCTTCTACAGCCGTGATAGAATTTTTAGTAGCCGGTAATCAAACAGGAATATTAACCGTGGTTGATGATAAGGGAGGAATTTCATCCGAAGAATGGACAATTATGGTAATTTCTAGAACATTTTATGTCTATTGGGAAGAAGAAAAAATCACCTACTCATGGTCAGATTATCTCGAACAGGGAGAGACAGTTTCACTTATCCATGAACCAGGTCTCAATTCCCGTATTATCGAGTTTAATGCATCATTAATATTAGATAGAGAACTAATACCATTATTATGGCCTGAAGATAATTTTTCATTGCATGTCGATTTACCTATGACTGGATGGACAACATCTACTTCCACAACACATGATAATATCACAGAAAATGCATCTGCCTATATCTCATATGATGAATTGAATGAGATTCCAGAGAGCGGTTATAACATTCAAGCAGATTCTGCTGAAAACATAGTTTATTCCTTACTTAACGAACCCGGTCAGAGGTGGGGTATGGGCGAATGGGCATGGTCTATTACTGCAGATCAATGTGATCCAGATATACCAGTAGATGGTATCGATCCTGATACCGGCAATGATTGGAATTTAGAAGTTGAATTTATTATTTTGACACCAAGAGTTGCGGAAATTGGAGTTTAAATCTTCATTCAATAGTGGGAAGGCCTTTCAAGTAATTCTCCATGGCATAGCCATGGTCAAAGGGATGGAGATAACCAAAGTCTCAATTCGGGACAGACTTATTGCAGATCTGAAAGTAATTATGAGTAACCCTCGAGATTATGATTTTTCTCCACGTGCAGATATTAATGACAATATTCTTAGTATCCAGAATGAAGATGATGATTCTTCAAGAACCTCATTTGAATTAGACTCTGAAATGATGGCAACAATAGAAAGAGATCGTATGCTTGAGTTAAGGGTTAAATTCAATGTGGATGGTATGCATGGTGTTCTTTTACACAAAACTCCTAATCCAAGAGATGGCCCTAAATCTAAGAAATTGGCTCAACCAAGTTGGAAAACAATCCTTCCATTGGATATGTAAATATCTCCAACTTATCACCGTCGGAATTAAAGATGAACCTTCTCTCGATGTTCTATTGGACCCATAGTGTAGCCTGGATATCACTGGGGCTTGCGGAGCCTTAAACCCGTGTTCAAATCGCGGTGGGTCCGCCATTTACATTCGTTAGTGTATACTAAAATAATAATTATTTCTAGATTATTGTTCCATAGATTTCAAACCAATAAACTATTACGATTTATCATGGCTTTCGTATCTTCTAGGCGAATAGACTTCCCAATGGTAGATTTAGCAGGTATTGTTTATTACCCCAGATTTTGGGATTTAGCACATCGTTTCTATGAAGAATCATGGAATTATACCTGTGGTATTCACTATAACGAATTACTTCAAAGTTATCGTTTGGGTTTCCCCTTAGTGCACAGCGAAGCAAATTTTCATCATCCACTTAAGTACGGAGATACAGCAACTTGTAAATTGAAAATCAAGAATATAGGAAATACTTCTATAACTTGGAGCTTCGAAATATTCAACCAAGAAGAAATTTTGTGCTGGACATCAGTACAAACTACGGTTTGTACAAGCATGGATGAAATAACTAAGAAAGTGTCAGTACCAGAGTGGATGCGTGATGGGCTTTCAAAAATTCAAGAGTAGTAATTATTCTCTAGGCCACTTTTTTGTTAATGCGGTCCTCAATCCATCATCCATTTTAGCATCCCACCAATTTGCCTTTCTCCATATGGCATATCTCCCTCTAATTCCTCGTAAATCAGCACCCTCAAGTTTAGCCCCTTGGAAATTAGAAAGATTCATTTTAGCCTTAATAAAAATCGCATTTCTCATATCTGCATTATCGAATGCAGCCTTCATTAAATTAGCACCCTTGAAAGAAGCCCTCCTCATATCAGCACCTGAAAGGTCTGCTCCTTCAAGATCCGCTCCATCAAAAACTGCCCTTTTTAGATTAGCGCCAGAGAGATTAACCCCCCTCAAATCTTTACCGATATGAGATGTATATGACCAATCTTCTTTTTCTTCCTCATCAGACACGTGTCAAACTCTCCAGATAATCCCGTCCAGCATCAGTGAGAATCACATACCGATTTTTCTTTGGCATACCAGTGGGATATTCCAAGAATGGCTCCATTTTTTTCCCAGAAACTCCACCTTCTAACATCCGATTTATATAGAGTGAAAGATTCCATTTTTCAACATCATCTTCACTCCATTTTCCCGATTGAGAAACTAAATTTTTCAATTCTCTTGGTGGCGTATTTGTTTCCTTTTCAACAAATCTCAGATAATTAATTGCTGCAAGAATAACATCTCCTGTTTTCTCAATATTACACGAATCTAACACTCTTCTGAAAGCAGACCCCCTTTCTGGAATCCCACTTTGAACAGCTCTTTGTGCAGCAACTTGTACAGCAGAATCTCTAGCATTTTTTATTGTTAATAGTTTTTCTTTCCAAGAATCTCCTTCTTTAATTTTTAACCAATCCTCTTGAACTTCTTTAGACGATCCAGTTAAATCGATAATATCGCTTCCAACCTTGATATAAATACGACCAATTCCAGAGTTTCCATCTTGACTCATATGTTATCGGAAGGAGTCAATTTAGTTAAATCCTAGTATATTTTTTTAACAAAAAGTGATTTTGTTAGTGTGAGATTTAAGATACTCTACTAATTGCGAGGTACATGCAAGATGATAGCAGTACAGGATTTCCTTTGGTTTTACATGCCGAAGCAGACCCTAGTCGTCTCGGAGGAACTGCAATATGTGGTTTCTCAACTGTAGGTTCCGTAGGAGTTATTGCGACTTCACATTTGATTTCATCTTTGAAATTAGATGTAATGGGTACGGTGTTACATCCTCAATTTCCAGCAATTGCTCTGATACATGATTCAGTACCAAAGCATCCAGTTAGAGTATATCAAGGAGAGGGAGTTGGAGTATTCACATCGGAAATACAATTCCCTAATGAAAAAGATATTTATTTTGCAGAAACTGTTTTACAGTGGTTCACAAAAGGCGGTTTTGACAGATTAATTGTAATCGACGGAGTAATTAGTAACGAACTTGGAATCAAAGAAGAAGGCGAGTTATGGGGCGTTTCTTCCAATCAAGTTGGACGAGATCAACTCGATAATGCAGGAATACGTAGAATCCAACAGGGAATCGTTTCTGGAATTGCCGGATATCTAATTGCAGAAGGTGAACGCCGTGGACTTGCTGTAACTGCCTTGTTAGCGGAGTGTAACCCAATGTATCCTGATGCTAGAGCCGCACTTATCGCTGTTGAAGGTGTAAGTGAATTATTAGATAAAGAAATACCGATTCAGGAATTATTAGACGATGCCCGGAAAATCGAAGAAAGAGTTAGAGAGGCATTTAATCGCGCTCAAAAGACAGCCTTACCTGCACCAAGTAATGAAGATGATGATGACGAAGTACAGATGGTATTCTAATTAGTAAAATGGATTAGTTCCAGCTGCATGATCTGTAGTATCGATAATTTCAGAAATACCTGGTACGTTATCTGTAATCATGACTTCTACGCCTTGTTTTAGGGTCACATCTACCATTCCACATCCTTGACAGCCTCCGCCAAAAGCGATGTATGCCTTACCCTCGTCGACACCTAGTAAATCCACATGTCCTCCATGTGAAGCTACAGCAGGGTTGACATGTTCAGCAATTACGTCTGCTACACTTTGAGATAAATCATCTATCCAAAGAGGATTCGGGTTATCAAATGCAAAACCCCCTCCCATCAGGGTCTCTTTGTAGTCTAAAGTAGTACCATCTATGTATTGAATACTTCTTTCAGCAATTAGAATATTAAGTCCATTTGATTCTGTTTTGGCATCACCCTCTTTTGCATCTTTAATGGGGACTAGTTGTAAATCGTAGTTGAATCCGTTTGCTCCTCTCCCAACAATTTCTATACGGACAGCGACATCAGAATCATCTCCTTGAGAGATGTATTGATTCAACATCTCCTGAGCCTTCTCTGTAATCTCTAGCATGTTACTCAATGTGTTGCAATAGGTGCCCTTTATTCAACCTGTCCTCAAACAGGCAAGACTCATGACCCTAGTTCTTTACGAAGTATCGTGCCTCCCTCCGATGTCCGAGATCAATTTGGTAGGCCTTTGAAGGATTTACGAATATCCGTTACTGATAGATGCAACTTCCGATGCAGATACTGCATGCCTAGAGAGCGCTTTAGTGAAAATCATACCTTTCTTCCGAAGAGGGCATTTTTATCTTTCGAAGAAATAGAAAAAGTAGTTCGTTCATGCATGTCTTTAGGTCTAGAAAAAGTTAGGATTACTGGTGGAGAACCTCTTTTGAGAAAAGATTTACCTAAGTTAATTGAAATGTTATCGGCCCTCGGAATTGAAATCGCACTAACTACAAACGCATCTCTTCTGAAAAAGTATGCAAAAAATCTCCATTCTGCGGGCTTGACTCGTGTAACAGTTAGCTTAGATGCATTAGATCCTGAACTTCATAGGGCAATGTCTGATAGTAATATTTCAGTAGAATCTATTCTAGAAGGTATCGATGAAGCAATTCGTGTAGGGCTTTCACCTGTGAAAATAAATTGTGTTGTTCAGAAAGGAGTTAATGAAGAGCAAGTTAGCAAGTTAGTAAATCACTTCCGTCACACTGGAGTAATTGTACGTTTTATTGAATATATGGATGTAGGTAGGACAAATGGTTGGCAATTAGCACAAGTAGTACCATCTGAAAAAATTCTAGATCATCTACAGAAAGAGTTTGATTTGATTCCTGTCGATGCGGAAAAAAATAGCGATGTTGCTGTAAGATGGGGGCATAGGGATGGCTCGGGAGAAATAGGATTAATTTCTTCTGTAACATCTCCCTTTTGTGGAGATTGTGTAAGGGCTCGCCTTTCAGCAGATGGCAGATTAGTCACTTGTTTATTTGCTTCAGGGGGGCACGATATCCGTGCATTAATCCACAACGGTGCAGGTGAAGAGGATTTACAAGCAGCAATAGCAGCTATTTGGCATCGGCGAGAAGATCGTTACAGCGAAATTCGCTCAGAAGATACTGCCGCACTCCCTCGAATTGAGATGTCCTATATTGGTGGCTGAGTTTGATCTAGTGATTCAATAATCACATCCCACGGTGCATTAGTTCTGAAGGAAGGCTTTGGATAATGGGATAAACCAGCCTTGAATCCTTTTTTATTGATCAATTCTATCATTTTAATAGGGCTCGGAGGCGATCCAACATTCCTCCAACTCGCTAAATCATCAGTTAGAATTAGGAACTCACCTTCTATAATTTCTGCTTCATTTTTAATATTTTTAATACTACGAATAATCTTCCTTCTTTCCAATTCGAAATCTCTATCACTCCAATTCATAGGATTTTTAGGATCATATTCCGTTGTACACATGGATATTACTTCTTCTTCTGTGAAACTAGCCATTGCAGCAGAGTCCCCAAGAGGGCCTATCCAAAGTGGACCCGAGACCCTTTTATCCTCTCTATTTACGGGATATGAAAGTGGTAAAAAACAATGCATAGGTAAAGATTCAGTTGAACTCTTAGGTGTCAAACCCTCTTGCATTGAAGCGCTTACTTCTTTTTCATTAGGTCCTGCTATCCTCCACCCTAACATTTTTTCTAATTGATTTGCCATTTCTATAGATTTTCTAACTTTCAAAGATAATCTTAGATGGTGTGAATCCCAAACAGATAATATCGGCTCAGCGAATCTATCGTGTTTTGCCGCAGTCCTAGCTATGCATGCCATGAGGACTCTTAATCCTGAGTCATGTGCCAAATTATCTGGATTTATTCTAGCCCCATATCTTCTCATTAATGCTGTTTTTGAAGAACCTGCTAAAGCTGCAGTATCTGTAGCGCTAATTTCTAGAATTGCTTTCTTTGCTAGTGATTGAATTGCAGTATCTAAAAATGGCATTGGTGAACCAAACGGGTCGACATCCACCCAATGCCAACCTTGGTCTAAAACCGCAGACCTCAAATCTCCTTGTCTCCAGTTCAATACACCTCCTGTATTATTTGGAGGAAATCTTTGATGATTTTCCATAGCCCTTTTTATGGAGTTCTCATTCATATCGCAGACAGTAACTCTTAGCCTATTTACTAGTTTTTCTGGTAGTTCGTTTAACCACCTTCTTGCTCTTAGACCACTAGCCGCTAAACCATCTATGGCGTATATTTCCGAACCGCCTAAATATCCCGATTCGATAATATGTTTCATCAAAATAATACTTCTAGTCCTTGAACCTGACATTGCAGGGTTGTAGAATACTTTCTCATAATCTTTAGTCGAAGGGCCAATTACATCGTTTTCTATATTATTATCTAATTGAATCAATGTAGCTCCTTCAAGGTGAATCATTCTCAACCTCCTCAACCATATAATTCCCATGTACCAATTCAATAATGTGAGAAAATAACCTCGGAATCTGCATGAGTGACTTCCCTTTTTTTATCATGGACATAACCAATAGTTCTGGTCCCTGGTAATTTTTCATTCAACCATTTTTCCACGGATGGTGATTTATCTTTACTGATTACGATAGTCATGCCCATACCCATATTGAAGGTTCTATGCATTTCTCTATTACTTACAGAACCATTTTCTGCTAACCATCTAAATTCTGGTAAAACCGGTAAAGGATTATCTATATGCCATCCAAAATCATCATGTAATCTAAGAAGGTTAGAAAGTCCACCGCCAGTTATATGCGCCATCGCTTTGATATCAGAGATTTCACAAGGTCCTGTACCTTCTCTACATTCTTTAATCAAATCTATCAACGGATTGACATAGATTCTTGTGGGATTGAGTAGAACCTCTCCCAATGTGATGTCTCCTTCTTCAAATCTTTCAATTTCTCTATTTTCATGAGCTGAATCAAAAGGACATTTTTCAAATAAAGAATTGCCAGAACGTTCTACGATGGCCCTAACAAGCGTATAGCCATTAGAATGGACTCCACTACTAGGCAAACCAATCATTATGTCGCCATTTTGGATTTGTGCTCCCGTAATGGCACCTCCCTTCGGGAACCAACCCAGTGCTGTGCCAGATAAATCTAATTCAGTTACAATACCTGGCAATGTTGCAGTTTCTCCACCAGCCAAAGTGACTCTTGCTCTATTGCAAGCTTCTGCTAGAGATTTACCGAGTATTGCATGTGTTTTAGTATCGGTTCGTGGCACTGCAATATAATCTACAAATGCAATAGGTTCCGCTCCTACGCACAAAAGATCGTTTACATTCATTGCTACACAGTCAATTCCAACTCCATCATATCTTTGTAACTCATTTGCAATCATTAGTTTGGAGCCTACACCATCTGTGGCCAATGCTAATCTATAATCTCCAAATTCTATAATTCCTCCAAATCCACCCGGAAGAGGAACAGGCGCTCCAAAATCGCCCTTTTTTCTGATTGATGAAGAAAGAGCACCTACTAAACTCGCAACAGCAGCACTCTCTGCATCTATGTCTACTCCAGACGATGCATAATTCATTGGGGTGTCAGGCATGGTCTCGCGAGACATAACTACTGCATGAAATACCCTGTCTGTTATTTTCTAATAATTTTCCTACATATCGCATGTGTATTAATATTTTATGAGTTTTTTTTTATTATCTCGATAACTATTCAAAAAACAGATATTTAGACACATTCCCAAGAGACTCTATAAATGTTATATGTCGTCGAAGGTCCTACCGGAACGTGAGTATCCTATGAATAACAAGAAAATAATTGCAATGATGATGACCCTGAGTATGCTAGCAGCAGCATTTGCTGGTTGCTTAGGCGGAGATGACGATGAAGACCCAGATGTGGAAGATTGGACATTAACACCGGCTGCAGATGTAGCCGCAGTGTTCGTAACTTCTGACTGGGACCCGATTATCCCCAACTTGAACGCCGGAGAGATGTGTGACGCAATCCTTTCCGCTATGACCAAGACTGATGAAAGAGAAGTTGTGGTCGATTTCACACGTGGTTACTACACAAGTAGCCAAGGTGTAATCGGTGCTACAGGTTCTGCAGCAATCACTGATGCTCTTGATCTAAACATGGCAGGTACAACAGTAGCCGTACAATCTGGAACAACTTCAGATTTGTGGGCTAACGAAAATCTGCCTGATGCGACAATTGTTGCATATGCAGATTTCCCATCAGTAACAGCTTCAATCAGTAACGGTGAAGCAGATTATGCAATGGGTGACTCACCTGTTCTAGCACTAACTGGTGACCTAATGGTTACTTTCTCTGATGAAACATTCGGTATCGCTGTAGATGATGGCGATTCAGAACTTCTTGGCGCAATAAATGTGGCAATTACAGCAATGATTGATTCAGGAGAATATGACCTAATCTTTGGTGCAACATTCGAAGGTGCTGTAGTATTAACAGATGATACAGATGCAAACACCGCAACATCATACCCAATGGCAACAGAAGGTAGCAGATTAGCACATGTTCTAGAATCTGGAGAATTAAGATTCTGCTCTGACACATCATACCCTCCATTCGAGAGTCTAGATGCTGACGGAAACGCAGTCGGTTTCGATGTAGATATTGGTAATGCAATCGCAGATGAGATGGCAGCACACTACATGGGTAATGCAAACCCAACTTTCGTACCTCCTGTAGAGGACAAAGTAATCAAGATCGGATTCTTGAATGACGCAACAGGGCCTATCTCAGTTTATGCTGATGCATTCACATATGCTGCAAATGCAGCAGGAGATATGCTTTCCACAAATGACGGATATACTTTCGAGATTGTAGAAGCAGATTCTGCATGTGATGGTACAGCAGCAGGTACAGCAGCTCAGTCATTGGTTGACTCAGGAGTAGTTGGAGTGGCTGGAGCAGCATGTTCTGGTGCATCAATAGGTGCTAATGCAGTACTTTCAGCAGCAGGAATCCCTATGGTTTCCTACGCAAGTACTAGCCCAGCATTATCTGATTCTGTAGCTCATCCTGATTTCTTCCGTATAGTGCCTAGTGACGCTATTCAAGGCGATGCTATGGCTGATATGGTAGCAGCAAGTGGAGTAGCTTCACCTGCACTAATTCACATGACTAATGCATACGGAGCCGGTCTTGCAGATTCTTTCGAATCATACTGGACTGGTATGGGTAATACACTGTGTACAAAGTTAGGATATGAAGAAACAGCTACTGATTTCTCAGCCGCAGTACAAGCGGTAATGGATGCAGGCTGTGATTCAGCAGTCCTAGCTTCTTACTCAGCAGATGGTGCAATGATAATTGAGACCATGGCAGTAATGGGTGCAACAATCCCAACATTCGGTGCTGATGGAATTGCTGGTGAATCAGCTCTAAACGATTACACAAATCCGGCTGCAGCTAATGGTGTACAAGTAACATACCCTAGAGCAGCATCTGGTGGAGCAGGTTCATTCGGAACTATGTGTGCAGCTGATGCAGTTTGTGGTTCTGGTATCTACACACTGGAAGCTTATGACGCAGTAATGATGATTGGTCACGCAGCTATGATGGAAGATGGAGCAAATATGGCTTCGCACATTGATATGGTTGGTAGCGACTATGCTGGAGAAAGTGGTACACTAACTTTCCTTGACAACGGAGACGTTGGAGGAAGTGGATATGATGTTTGTACATTCAATCACGTACCTACATACGGTGACTACTACAACTGTGATATGATGTGGTCTGCGGCTGGAGGATTAGAAGCGGCAACATTCATGGGAGCTACTGTAAAGATCGGTTTCCTTAATGACGCAACAGGGCCAATTGCTGTATATGCAATGGGCTTCGTAGCAGCATCACAAATAGCTGTTGGAATCGCTAATACAATCGGATGGAACAGTATGGTTCAATTCGAGATAGTCTATGCAGATTCAGGTTGTGATGGTACTATGGCAGCATCTGCAGCTCAATCATTAATTGACGCTGGAGTAGTTGGAGTTGTTGGAGCAGCTTGCTCTGGCGCATCAATGGGTGCTAACGCAGTACTTTCAGCAGCAGGAATCCCGCAGATTTCCTATGCAAGTACTAGCCCTGCACTTTCAGATGCAGTAGCTCATCCAGACTTCTTCCGAGTTGTTCCAAGCGATGCATTACAAGGTCAAGCACTTAGCGCAGTTGTGCAAGCTGATATGCCAGCCGATGATTCAGTGGGATTAATCCATATGACTAACGCATATGGTGCAGGTCTCGCAGATTCCTTTGCAGATGATTTTACTAATTCATCAGGTAACACACTTTGTACAAGAATAGGCTATGAAGAAACAACAACAGATTTCTCTGCAGCAGTTCAATCAATGGTTGACAATGGCTGTACTTCTGCAGTATTAGTATCATATGCGGCAGATGGTGGAATGATTATCGATGAGATGGCTTCACTCGGTTGGTCAGGCCAAGTATACGGTGGAGATGGAATCGCTGAAGAAGGTCTTGCAGCAGATACATCTTCTAGTGTTGACGGTGTAATTGCTACAAAACCAGCAGCTGGATCAATGGGTACAGTTGGATATGTATTCCAAGGTCTTTGCGCACAATCAGCTGATTGTGCTGGTGGTATCTACACTGCTGAGGCATTCGATTCAGTGGTTGTAATGGCATTAAGTGCATTCGCTCAGATGGCATCTCCTGGTGCAACTCTAAGTCAAGTAATTATGGCTACAGGTCAAGGAGTTGACGGAGCAAGTGGAACGATTTCTTTCCTTGCTAATGGAGACGTCCCTGGTGCAGGATACTGTGTTGGAGATTTCACTGAAGATGCAGATGGAAATGTTGCATTTACTTGCAACCGTAGCTGGGACCCAGCAAACGGAATGTCTTGATTAATTAATTGATTAACAAGATACGTAAAGCAGTGTGGCGGATTTTCCGCCACACTGCCCTTTTTTTTTAAAAAAATAAATCTTAATATTTCATGCGTGTGTGTAGGTAATGCTCCAACAGATACGTGAAAATTATAATCAACTTTCTAATTCATTTTCTACTACACAGAAGAGATTGATTATCGTATCTATTTTATTCTTAGATTCACTAATATTCGGTTTAACTTACGGAAAAGGTTTGTTAAATTTTGTAGATACGTTATTACTAGATAAATTACCTACAGATTTGATATGGTTAATGCAGATTGTAGAATCAATTACTGCTGGCTTTATAGTCGTTAAAATGTTCTTTGATGATATTCCAAAAAGTAATCTGAGAACGGCATTAATTTTCTTATCGCCAATATTTCTAATCATGGTAGTGTTTGTTACACTAGAGGCATTACTCCAAGGATTGGAAACACGAGCTACTATTACGTTAGATTTAATTTCAATTTCAACAGGAACTCTAACTTGGGCCTCTACATATCTTGCTATTGCTATAGGTCTTACTTTGACATATAAAGTTCAGAGATACGGAAATTTTGCTCAATCAGAATTCTTCATGATAGGAATGTATCTAGCCATGATATTAGTTTGGAGCGATTATTTTGTTCCGATGTACGATGCTCCCCGTGATGGGGTTCTAACTTGGTCTGTTTTATGTTGGACTCTACTGGGGGCATTTGTCCTTACTGGAATTGCTGGGATAATAATTGATCGCCTCGTTTATCGTGGTTTTCGTGAAGAAAACGCATCACCTCAAGTAATGATGATTGCCTCTCTAGGAGTTGCATTGATACTTCGAGCTTTGACCTACTTACGTTTCGGTTCTTCTAGAAATATGTTCGAACCAGATTCAGATTGGCGAATGCCAACCATGCGCTGGGAACTTCCAACTACAAAATTCCGATTTAACCTAGGCGAGAGGGATTTAAATTCTGCAGAGCCTTTCTGGGACTCTAATGGTAATGGAATTTATGATAGGGGAAATAATGGCTTGTTAGAATCCTTTACTGATTTAGATGGCGATAATCGTTGGGACTCCGGTCAGAGTTATAATCACTATAATTGTGAACAAACGGGAGTTAATGAGGTAACTGGCGAACCTATTTTGTCCCGAATTGTCAGTGAAGATTCAAGGCCATTTTTTGAGCTATATGATACTAATATCGATTGTATTACTCAGGCAACAACAAATTATGCTTACTATAAAGGAATAGTTCCAGTAGTTATTTTCTCATCTGTTGCTATATTGCTACTTTTACTTACAAAAACACGGCTTGGAAGGAAAATGCGTGCTGTAGCAGATAATCCAGAACTTGCAGCTAGTAGCGGAATTAATGTTGAACAGATTCAATTGACTAGCGCATTCTTATCGGCAGGAATTTCTGGTTTAGGTGGTGCTATTTTTGCCATAACTTTGAGATATAACCCTGAAACCGCATTCACTCTACTTTTGCCATCTTTTGCAGTAATCGTTTTAGGAACTATTGGATCAATTCCTGGAGCCATTGTTGCTTCTTTAATCGTGGGTTTTGTGCGCGCCCTTTCATCTCCTGTTTTAATCGGAATAGGAAGTCCTTTAGGACGTTCTAATTATACTGCTATGGATGGAGTAATGCCCTATATTTTCCTCGTTGCAGTATTAATGATTATGCCGGAAGGAATTGGAGATGCTTATGAAAAATGGAAAGTCGATAGGTTGAGGAGTAAAAGGTCTAGAGAGGAACAAAGACGACAGTCCGGTGAATCAGACAAACCTTCAAAATTTGTCACATTTATACTTGCAATATTCCCATTAACCGCTTTACTAGGGTTACATAATTGGTGGAATAATAGATCTGATAGAGCCCAAAGTTTAGCATTTCTAAGTTTAGGCGGATATTCTATTCATCGCCTTCTTCTTTTTGTTAAGAGAAATTCCTTCTCATCCGGAACATGTTCTGAAGCCTGCGTGTCAAATACAAATATTGATACTAATTTGGGGTTAATTACTGGTTCTGATGGAGTTCTTCAGACCGAAGATTCTCCATATTTTACAGATACTATATCTGATATTGATATCTCTTGGTTTGATTTAATGCAAACTGAAATATGGTTTGTTGATTTCCTAACATCAATTGATAATCTGTTATGGCCCCTTTTGCCAATTGTTATTTATGCAATCGCATTATTTCAGTGTCAAGAATATTTATCAGATGAGAGTATGTTAAAGGATACAAAAAAAGACATAAATACTATTTCCAAATCTACAATTTCAATTACAAAGCTTCTTCATGATTTCATATACCTATTGAAAAATAAGTATGTAGGATTAGTTTCAATTATTGATTCTTTTGTCAAACCCTTGATGTCTTTTGTTAATGATAATTTATCTAGGAATAAAAATGATTTCAAACAAAAGTTCCCTATTCTTTCTAACCGTATGAAATATGGAAGAGAAGGTATACTCGGATCTAATATTATGTTTGTGATCATGTTAATCCTACTGATATTATTTTTAATTTGGCTCCCAATTTCAGACTCTGATAATATGAATTTTAGTAAAACATTACAAGTATCTAACGTTCTATTGACTCTTTCCATATTTATTCTGATGTCCTTTTCTTTGAACTTACATACTGGAGTTACTGGTATGGTGAATTTTGGCGTAATTTTCTTTGTTGGTATAGGTGCAATCACAGTTGGAATTTTAACCGCACCTACTGAAGTACATGGGTATGCTTGGCCAGTAATACCGGCGACTATAGCTGCAGTACTACTTGCCGCAGCATTCGGATGGGCTCTAGCATATCCAACAGCTCGTCTGAGAATGGATTATTTCGCTATAGTGACAATTTCTCTTGGAGAGATTGTCAGAGTTTTATTGGCAGGAGAGCCATTACTCAGAGTAGGTTCAATAGGTTCAGCGATTGGTATTTCTAAGTATACATTGCCACTAAAAGAATGGTGGTTTTGTGGTTCAGGAGTTTCAATTGGTCCCGATTCTGACTACATCAGTGCCGACGCATGCAGGAATGATGAGTTATTATTAGGCCCTGCAAATAAGGTTGGAGAATTATTGAATCTGTCTGATGTAAACGGAGTTATAGAGCCAGCACCTTACATGTTCTTATTGGCTGTAATGGGAATGGTCTCAGTAGTTCTAGTATGGTGGCTTCTAGAAACAATTCTCTCATCGCCATGGGGTAGAATTTTGAAAGCAATAAGAGAGGATGAAGAAGTTGCTCAACATCATGGACACGACGTCCTTTCTCATAAAGCAGCAAGTCTTGCCTTAGGGGCGGGAATAGCAGGACTAGCAGGAGTTCTTTGGGCATGGAAACTAACAGGTTTCGAACCTTCCATTATGGCGCCAGCACGTTCTACCTTCCTTGTGTGGGCTGCCTTCATTATTGGTGGTAAAGCAAATAATAAGGGAATGATAATTGGTGCATTTATTATTGTCCTAATGGAGTTCGTATTCAATGTACTCGTAGCAGCACAAGGATCTCCAGATCTACCTTTACATACAACTGCAGACCGTATAGATAGACTATTTCAATGGCTTGTAACTAATCAATGGGATGCAACTAAAATATTTATTGTAATTGCGATTATTGGCCTATTATTGAGACACAGAGCAACAATAGATATTGGGATTTCGGGCATATTCATATTCTTATTCACATTATTATTAATGGGCGAGCGTTCAATTGAAGAATCGTTTACGGGAGGAGTAATCAGGGCAGATATGGCTTACGTGAAGGTACTATTGATTGGATGTTTAATGTTATTTTCACTCAAATTAAATCCGAAGGGGCTAATACCCGAGGTGCCATTTAGACCAAATAAGAATTTAATAATTGGAGAATCTAAAGACGTACAAATTGAAGGAGAGGATAGTTAATGCAATCAGTGCTTAGAGTTGAGAATCTTCGTAAAGAGTTTGGAGGTCTTGTGGCTGTAAAAGATGTTTCTTTCGAAATTTTCGAAGGAGAATTTGTTGGACTAATTGGACCTAATGGATGTGGTAAATCAACCACGTTCAATTGTATTAGCGGTCTATTAGACCAGACAACAGGGAAAGTAGAAATTTATGGAAAAGATGTATCGAAGATGAGACCAGATCAGATACATAGTTTAGGTATGACAAGAACCTTCCAACACACTCGCCTATGGCGAGAAATGACAGTTATTGAAAATCTATTAGTCCCTCCAAGAAATCAATTTTCTCCTAATATGATTAAGTCATTACTATTGCCAAAATCTCGTAAGGCAGAGGAAGAAAGATTGCTAGAGGCGTATAATATTCTAGAAGAATTAGAAGTCCCTCATATGGCTGAAAATTTGGCAAGTGAATTATCTGGAGGTCAATCAAAATTAGTTGATATTGGAAGATCACGTATGGGTTCGCCAAAGCTACTTTTACTCGATGAACCGGTTGCAGGTGTAGCAGGACCATTAGCAATGAAAATTTTTAATAATCTAAGAAAAACAGTAGATGAGACCGGAATTTCTATACTAATAATCGAGCATAATATGGATTTTATTCTTCGGCAAGGTGTTGATAGAATTATTGTTATGAATGAGGGAGAGGTTCTGATGGTGGGGACTCCGGAAGAAGTGAAATCAAATAGGGCAGTAATTGAAGCATATCTTGGTTCAGCAGGAGAAGAGGAGTGAGCATAGTGAGTAGAATACTAGACGTAAAAGGACTCAATGGAGGATATGGCTCAGTACAGATTCTATATGATATCGATCTGTATGTTGAAGAGGGAGAATTTGTTACAATAATCGGGCCGAATGGGTGTGGAAAATCTACATTCATCAAAACTATATTTGGAATAGCAAGTTACTATTCAGGAGATGTATCTCATAATGAGGAAGATGTGGCAGGTTGGCGTACCGATCAATTGGTAAATAGAGGAATCGCATACGTACCACAGGTAGATAATGTATTTCCATCATTAACAATCTATGAGAATTTACAGATGGGAGGCAATAGTCTCTCGAATATGGTTCTGAATGAAAGAATTGAACGTGCTTTGAATATGTTCCCCGATCTAAAAGAGAGAGTTCATGATCTAGCCGCTTCTCTCTCGGGAGGTGAAAGGCAAATGTTGGCCATTTCACGTGCTTTGATTTCTAATCCAAAATTTTTATTATTAGATGAACCAACTGCTGCATTGAGTCCCTTGTATCAACAACAAATCATTGAACGAATAGATGCTTTGAGAGATGAGGGAATCACGGTTTTAATTGTTGAACAAAATGCACGCTTAAGTCTTGCACGTTCTGATAGAGGATATATTTTTGCTGGAGGTAAAGTTGTCCATTCGGGAGATGCCAAGCACATTTTAACAGACCCAGAGATCGGTGAATATTTCCTTGGTTCTCATTGAAATATGTAGGAATCATCTCATTGATAATACCTTTTCCACAGCAATTGGTATGAAATGTAGAGACTTTCCTAAGCGATGACCATCTTCAACTTCTATCAATTCAACATTTGAATTAGATTCAGCGATCTTTCTGGATGATTCTATTTGTACAATTTCATCAGATATACCGTGTATTACTACAGTTGGATGATTTATTTTGGGCCATGACATTTCCTGAGCACTAACCATAAAATCCCAATTTAATTTTATTTCTTTATTGAGCCCATGATGAAAATAAGGCCTATAACCATTATTTTCCCATTCATCTAACCCTTTTTCTCCAGCAATCTTTTGGAAATTTTCTGCCAAACCAAATGCTGGAGCCATCAATACTATTCTCATATCTCTGTCTAATAATTTATTAGCCGCATTTGCAATAGCCAATCCTCCGTAAGATGACCCCATTATTAGATCGAAATCATCAATTTCAGAAATCTTATCATAAACAACTTTTGTCTGCTCAGCAATTGTCCAACCATTCTGACTCATATCAATTGAAACAACATCCCACCCTAGATTTTCTATTATCCAAGTTGGCTTTGAACCATTAGGACTACCCTCAAGTCCATGAGCCCAGAGAACTTTCAATTTATCACTCCATTCTACAGAACTTTAACGCTACAAAATCAGTATTAGTTTTCTCTCTCTTCATAGCATTAGAATTCAATACTCGTAGATGTATTTCAGCAACAATATGTATGGTTGCATGATATAGATGTCCGCCATGTACTAAATGGCCATTATCTGACATTAGAGTATGTAGATGTGTAAAAGGTCCATCTGGACCCGGAGCTAAATTACCTTGTGTAGATAGCAATTCCATTGGTCCTTCATGAACTAAAGTTTGATAATTTCCATCCGAATCTAAATATCCCATCTGAATATTTCTTACTCTTCCTATTCCGCTAGTAATTACAGCGCAATCAATTCCATGTTCCGAAAGACTCTGAATAGACTGATGTATTTCCTCCCCAGGGTCCAATCTCAAAAGAACATCATCGCCTATCCTACTAAACTCCATGAAAGCCGATAGTAGTTACAAACTTTAATCCAACGCTGCTTAATTTTCTTATGCTCGGCATTTTATTGAAAACATTCCAGTGGAAGTATAATGTTAGATTTTTTATTCATGATTTTACATTGAGACTCCAATAGAAACAAGGGGGTTCCTCAAATCATCCAATTTGGTTATAGACTGCAAGTACTTCGGAGCAAAGCCCGGAGATGAAAAAGAATGACAATGGCAGCACATGACTCCTCTGCTCGTTGGAAAACTTTCTTTTTAGAGGCTAAAGAAACAGAGATATTTACTTTACTTTCTAAACAGTCTATTACTCCAACTCTTTCTATTCCGTTCCATGAGTTACAGGCCTTTGACCCTGACTTTGCAGAGGATATCTTACAGTTCCCAAGACAAATTTTGAACACTGGTAAAGATACACTTAGAGAGATATGCAGGGAACGTGGAGAAGACTTGGATGTAATACTTAGAGTTGGGGAACTGCCTAGAGACAGTCGCCGCGCAATCAGGGAAATTGGCTCCTTAGATATTGAAAAACTTCGTAGTAGCGACGTACAGGTAATCAAGATTTCAGAGATTAAACCTAGAATGCATATTGCAGCATTTCAATGTGAAGCTTGTGGAGTCGCTCAAGAAATAATTCAAAATAATGAAAGAGAATTAATTGAACCAATTCGTTGTCTACCCACTGATCAAGGTGGATGCGGTGAAAATTCTGGTAGGGGCGGAGCAACCCGTTTTAATCTCGTATTCAATATTTCAAGACTCATAAATAACCAATGGATAGAAATTCAAGAGTTACCCGAATCTGTTGAAAGTGGGGCTCAACCCGGTCGCGCAAAAGTGCTTCTAGAAGGAGATTTAGTGAACAAGCATTTACCCGGACAAAGAATAGTGGCTAATATGATTCCAGTTGTATATAGTGAGGTTATCAAGAATAAGAAAACACCTATGTTCGATATCATTTATCATTTAATCAGTTCCGAACATGAGTCAGTTCCGTTCACAGAAATTAAGATAACAGACGAAGAACAAGAAGAGATACTAGCAATATCTCAAAGAGAAGATCTTCTTCGTTTAATGCAGAATTCAATTGCACCTTCGATATTTTCAACTGGCGTAATGAATTTTGTTAAAAGGTCTCTCGCATTGCAATTATTTGGTGGCGTTTCAAGAAAAAATTCTGATGGCACTCGGACAAGAGGAGATATTCATATTTTACTAATGGGTGACCCAGGTGTTGCAAAATCACAGTTATTGACCTATGTTTCAGAACTTTCTCCGCGCGGAAAGTTCGCATCAGGAGGGGGTGTTTCCGGTGCAGGATTAACCGCCGCAGCGGTTAGGGATACTTTTGCTGATGGAAGGTTCTCTTTAGAGGCTGGAGTGTTGCCATTATCTGATAGAGGGTTAGCTGCAATTGATGAGTTTGACAAGATAACTGAAGACGATAGAAAAGTAATGCATCCTGCTATGGAACAACAGAGAATCGATATCTCTAAAGGAGGTATAACTGCATCTTTACCTTCTAGATGTGCAATTATTGCAGCAGCAAATCCAAAACAGGGGCGATTCTCAAATCGTGCAGCTAATACTAGTGTTATACGTTCTTTTAAGGAGACTGGACTACCACCACCACTAGCTTCTAGATTTGATATAATTTGGATGATGAGAGACGAAGTTAAAGCAGAGAATGATGAAATGATTGCTAAACACATTCTACGTAGCCGTACAAGAGGTGTCCCCGAAGCTCTTATCGATGAATTTGTTGCAATGGATCCTGTTGAAGAAGATAAAGAACAAATCATAAAGGAAGGAGTCGATGGAACCGAACATCTTAGCCAGTCTTTCCTTAGAAAATATATTGCATTTGCCAAGAGAAATTATCACCCTAATATCGATCAAGATGTCATGGCACTAATTCTAGAGTATTATGTCCAAGAAAGACAATCTTTTGGCCGAGAAGATACAGATGAAGGCGGTGAATCAAACGTAGTCCCAATTACTGCTAGGGCGTTAGAGGCACTAATCAGACTCACAGAGGCCCATGCACGAATGTTCCTCCGTGAAGACGCTACGGCTGAAGATGCTAAAGTAGCACTCGCAGTATTCAAGCATTGGAGAGAAGAATCGGGAATAGAAGATGAATCTGAATTTTCTGGCACATCCGTTAAACAGAGAAATATAAGTGTCGTTATTAAAAATATAATCCGCGATATTTGTACAGAAAACGGAAATATAGCAACTAAGAATGCAATTTATAATAGGGCTTTGGCTAAAAAAATAGATGAACTAACCGTTGATAGAATTATTTCCCAAATGCGTGCCAGTGGAATATTGTTTCAACCAAAAAATGATGAATATAGTTTCGCTTAGCCCCGTTCATCCTATGAAAGATAACCCCGTCGTGATTAATATGGAGCCGCGAGGAGACATCAATTCTCCAAGTAATTTAGACCCTCAAAGTTTAGGTTTTATGTGTGGTTTAGAAATTCATCAACAATTAGATACAGGCAAATTACACTCTCGTATGCCCAGTCAATTATTCGATTATTCCCTTAATGAAATCCCTAAAAATTGGGCTCGCTCACAAAGAAAGCTAAGAGCGTCCCAAGGAGAGGGCGGACAAGTAGATATTACTGCCCGTTTCGAATCGCGCAGAAATCGATCTTTTGTATATATCCAACCTCCTAATGCCGGGTTAATTGAGTTAGACGAGGCACCGCCATTGAGCCATGACAGCAATGCTGTTGATGCAGTGTTGACTATGGCTGCAATGATGAAAGCTAAACCCGTATCTTCAATGCAGGCTATGAGAAAAACAGTAGTCGATGGTTCTAACACTAGTGGTTTCCAGAGAACAACATTAGTTGCAACTAATGGAGCAATTGAAACCGATGATGGTATTGTAGGTATTGATGTAATCTGCCTCGAAGAGGATTCGGCTAGGAAATTAGAAAGTGAATTAACCTCAGAAGGTGAAGTGGTTTTCTACACACTTGATAGGCTTGGAACACCTTTAGTAGAAATTGCAACTGCTCCAGATATTCAGACTCCTGAACATGCTAAAGAGGTCGCTTTAAATCTTGGTACATTGTTACGCGATACTCGTTTAGTTAGGAGAGGATTGGGCTCTATTAGACAAGATCTGAATGTCAGTATTGCTTGTGGCGTAAGAGTAGAAATCAAAGGTTGTCAAGATTTGGGTTGGATTCCCAAGATAATTCGTATAGAAATGGCTCGACAATTACATATGTATCGGTTATGTAATGAATTACGAGAAGAAGCAGACTTACCTCAATTACCACCAGATCGTAGATTAGACTCAAAACCAGTTGAAAATAGAGTCGCTCTATCTGCTCTATCTAGACTTCCATTTAAGACTCAAGATGTGACTGAATTTTTTATTAATTCTTCATCTCAAATGATACAAAATTCAGTAAAATCCGGCTCTGTAGTTTTGGGTTTAAAATTGAAAGGATTTGCTGGGAAAATTGGTTGCAAAGAATTAGATGACGATGGTTCACAATTACCTCGTCTTGGAAGAGAGTTAGCTAGTTCCGCAAAACAAGCAGGAGTAGCAGGTATTTTCCATTCTGATGAATTACCTGCTTATGGAATTACAGACACGGATATTAGTAATGTACGAGATACATTATCATTATCTGAATCTGATGCGTTCATATTGTGTGTGGCACCCGGTTGGCAGGCTGAGTTAGCTCTTGAATCAGTTTTACTTAGAGCGAGAGCCGCATATCACAGAATACCGGGGGAAGTTCGTAACGTTGTAATTAGAAAAGGAGCTCCGGAAGATGGAACTACTACTGCTATGCGACCGTTACCTAGTGGTGCACGTATGTATCCTGAAACCGACATACAGGTATTGAACTTAGAATCTAGTAGATGGGACGAAATAAATTCCAATCTTCCTATGGATAAACAACAAAGATTGTCGAGACTTCAAAAATATGATATTTCAAGTAACCAAATTGAGGCAATATTAGGTAATGAATTAGACGACATATTTGTCTCAGGATTAACTGATAATGAATTATCTTCCCCCATTCTTCCTGCGAAACCTTGGGCATCAATTTTGTTGGACAATTCAAGATCAGAGATTTCTAAAAAATCTGAGGTATCGATATTAAATGTACCTTGGGAACTGTTGGCATTATTAGTATATTCAAAAGAGCAAGGCATTCTTACCAGAGAAGGAATAGTTCCTATGGGCTGTAAGTATCTTTTGAGCACAGATGAAGACTTTTCCACATTTGATAAAAAAATAGGTTGGCTCTCTAAAACTGCAGAACTTGAAGGCTTTACTCCTGCCGATAGTTCTTCTGTCGAAGAAGTAATTGATGCAATAATATCTGAAAAGCTAGATTTCATCAAGAACAAGGGAATGGCATCTATAGGGCCACTAATGGGGATGGCTATGGCTAAACTCGGAGGCTCTGCAGATGGTAAATTAGTAAATTCGATTCTTTTAAATAAAATTAAGCAAGTAGAAAAGTAATTTTATAATTATATAAATTTCTACTTACCCTATTGTTGTCAATATTAATTTACTTTAGTATAACCCGTACGGTTTCCATGTCTGTTTTAATCACAACAGTTGGGATAATAATTGTGACGAGTTTATTAGGATATTTTGCTCCCCCAAGCGAATATAGATTAAAGTCTGCTTCAGTGGTCTTCCTTGTCATGTTATTACTTTCATCAAGTACGTTATCTTATGAGTGGAGTAGGATGACTTCAGAGTTAGTAGATAATGAAGAAGATCCACATCATGGCCTACCAGATATCTGGAACGGTAAGCAAGTGGTTTGCTTCCATTTTCCAGAGGGAGCATCCCCCTCTGAATTCGCTGACGGAAGACACCACATAGATTATGATGGCACGGATTTCAAAACAGACAAAAATTGGGATTCTACCGGTGCTTGTGTTGGAGGATTTGAGGGATATGAAGCAGGTTTAGATTTACTGAATGCAGCCGTCGAAGTAAGGCCAAACCTTCTCGCTCTAAATGCTACGGAGTTTTCTTTTGGAATAATGATAGATTCTATCGGAGGAGTAATTCCTTGCGAAGTATATACTTGTGCTGAAGATTGGTCTTCAGGAGCATATTGGGAAATATTAAACGATGGAGCATACTCAATGGTTGGTATTTCTGATTTAGCATTGAATGGTGATACCGTAGTTACTTGGCAGATTAGAGTTTATTGATTTAATAATAATTGCATTCAATAAAAATTGTATATTTTCCCCATCTTCAAGATTGAATCTGAGTAATCATCAATAACATAATCACATTGGAATGCTTACCTATGTTATTCGATGCGCATGCAGTAACTCTTTCTCCCAATGAACAATTTGTTCTAGATTTGGTGATAGTAACTGTAGCAATTGCATCATTGATATTTACAGATAGTAAGTTTAAGTCCAAGAATCCTAGTATAATTTTTATAATTTTAGTAGTCTTAGCAATTTCTGGAAGATTACTGTTAAATCCAATTCCGAATGTCCAACCTGTTACATTTTTGGTAATAATGGTAGGGATTTATTTTGGAATTTCTTATTCGATAGCCTTTGCCACTATAGTTACACTGTCTTCCAATGTAATGCTGGAACATGGAATTTGGTCTAACTATCAAATAATTGGTTGGGCATCTGTAGGTATCTTAGCTGCATTATTAAGGAATCAATTTCTTCAAAACGAGAAGCTAAATATTACTAATCTCGCAATATTTGCTGTGTTCTCAGGATTTTTATTCGATTGGATAGTTTCTTTGAGTATTCTACATAACGTAGATACATCATTTTTCCTAGTCTACTTGCTAAATGGAATCTTTTTCGATTTACTACATGCCGGAGGTAACGTTGTATTTGTTGCCTGGCTCGCAAATCCGCTGAGTGAATTAATGAATAGACATACTAACCTTACAAATCCTGAGGCGGTGCCGGAACTTGCCTCAAACTAATGAATTGACGATGGTATTAGTCACTAGGAGTGACCTCATATTATCGAAAGGCAAGCTTGCTGCACAGTGCAGCCATGCAACTGCAGAATGCATACTCAAAGCAAAACGCATTGCTCCTAAGATATTAGAAAAGTATCGTACTAATGGTGCAAGGAAAATTGTTTGTAGCGCTAGTAATCTTGACAATCTAAAAAGAATATTCGGAGAAGCTAATGAGGCGGGATTAATTTGTTACATGGTTAAAGATGCTGGCCATACAGAAATACCATCTGGTACAGTGACAGTAGTAGGAATAGGCCCTGGTCCTAGATCAACTATTGACACAATTACGAGTAGTCTACCTCTGGTAAAGTAATCCTCTGAGTTAACTGAGATTAAAACTATAAGAATATTCAGTTTTTTAGAATCGGCTAAACTGGAGGGCTTATGCCCCCCAGTCCGCCTTACGTAGATTTAAAAGAATATTTTCCTATTCCATTACTTCATCGATCTTGGTGCCTAACAAAGCACCAGCACCAACGAATACACCATCTAGCAACCAAGTACTTGCTGCATTAGCAATATTACCAGAATCTCCCATTAGACACGATGCCATATCATGAGCTCCGCCGACTCCCATACCAAGGGACCCCGCCGCCATAACCACTACCAGAGCAGTCATCCAAGCATCACATCGGCTGTGTATAGCACCGACAACCGCACCAGCAGCAACCATAGTTAGTAATGGCCACATATCAAATGACCACATATCTCCAGCTGCATATCCTGTTTCGATTTCACCAGCTTCTGTCATCATCATGATAGCCGCAAGAGCTCCAAGCATTTGCATTACTAATCGCATACCATTGCCCATCCAGTTTTCTGAATCAGCCATATCTCCAGTCATTATAGCCATCCATGTGAACATTGGTAGAATATGTGCACCAGCCATAGCAGTCATTGCTGCAGCAAGTACTAATCCAGCCATAAGCCCATCTGAGGCCATGCTCCCTAGAACTAACCAGGAGACTACGAAAGCGCCTCCAACTTCACTCATCATTACTTTTTTATCCATTTCCATATTTTTTCCCTCCCACCGTAGTGGACGCTTGCGCGTTATTCGGAGAGTATATAATAACCAAGGGTCGTAAAACGCCTAAAAACCTCTATTTATAGCTTTTTTCCGAATCACGATGTAATATTTAACACCTGATAATAATTAGTACAGTTAGTGTGTTTTAGAACAAATTATTATTTTTTAACAAATATTATATTATTAATAGTAATAGTCATCAATAGATAGGTATTGAGAGATACGTGGTTGAACAAGTCGCGCTGGAGAACGTAGTTCGTGAAAAACTACTATCGGAATGTACTGGGCTATCTAAATTGGTAGATTGGTTAGACACTATAGATAGAAGACCCGGACTCGAAGAATTAGATTACAAATTAACTTCAATTGATGTAAATATTCCTGCACTTAAGCAGTGTATTGGGTATGCCGAAGATGGTTATCAAAGAAATGTTATCAAAAAAACTGAGCATTATGAATTGGTTGCTATATGTTGGACTCCGGGACAATTAACTCCAATTCATGATCATGTGGGTAGTGACTGTGCATTCAAAATAATAGATGGTATTTCTACAGAAACTACATACGAACTTAATGATGAAGGACTTGCATATCCGGTTGGAGTCAGAGATTACTTAGCAGGGGAGATATGTGCTGCAGATGAACCAGATATACACAGAGTTTCTAATAATTCAGATAGTGAACTAATCAATCTTCACGTGTATACTCCACCTCTACATGCATATCATGTTTACAAATCAGCAGTATAAAATTAAAGTTGTAAATCTTTTTTGTATTGTTCAAAAACTTCTGAGAATAATTGAATATCTGATTCAAATGTTTCAGGCAATAAAGGACCAAAAGAGAATCTAAAGAATCTCGAATAAGGAGTCACATAACTTGGATCTTTGGAGTGTGGCCTAGCCATATCACAATCTGAAGCGCATAATATAGCAGCGCCTTTTTTGAATAATCTATTATTCAATTCTTTACTTGTCATACCTTCGGGGAGCTCAAGCCAATGGTAAAATCCTCCATTACCAGTATACACTCCTAGCCCCATTTCTTTGAATGCTTTACCATATCTTTCACGCTGCCAATTGTAATGCTCTTCTACAGCCTTTCTTGCCTTCTTAACACGTTTTGTCTCTAGTAATTTAACAGCGTATAATTGAGATGGATGACTTACTCCTCCCATACCAAAACTTGAGTAATTAGATAGAGTTTCAACATTCTTTTTACTAGCAATAATCCAACCAACTCTGATTCCAGGAGATTGAAGGCCCTTAGTACATGCTCCTGCAATGAATACGTTACTATTATCAAGATCATTAACAAACTGTATTCCGCTGACGGATGGTGAATGAAACATTTCATATGCTTCATCAAGAAGAATACCGTTTCCAGATTGCTCCGCTAATTGGATTAATTCTCGGAGTTCATCACCGTGACGAGTTTGACCAGAAGGATTCTGAGGATTAGAAATTATTGGCATAAGATGAGTTTTAGCATTTAGACCAGAACGGTCGAAGTATTCTGCATTAGTCGGGTGGAAATTATTTTCTTTGGTAAACGGAACAATCTGAAAGTTTGTGTTTGTTTGTTCCATAATATCTAGATAAGCTGGCCATTCAATATTTCCAATTCTCGCTTGAACATTATCTTTCAAAAATGCTAGTACTGTGTATATTCCAGGTCTTCCTCCTGCAAAAATCATTATGTTATCTGGGGTAATTTTTGAACCATATTGTGAATTATAATATTCTACAATTGATTCTCTTAACTTCGGATGCCCCCATGCTTTGGGATAGAAACGATCTTCCCAAGTTACATCAATACTATCTGGCAGAGATGGGCCGTCAAATTTTTCTAATGGAGTGGTTAATGGAAAGCCTTGTGACCAAGGATGCGTCCCCTCTGTTCCAATGAAACTACCGAATGAATCTTTGAATGCGTAAAGTGTCTCGTAGATTCCCATAGGTGGACAATTATCAGATAAGAATGACTCAGTCATGTTCGTCCGAGTAATATCAAGCAAATTAGTTTGCCCATGCTTCATTTTCATGTGTATGCCTTACTAAAATTAATAGAGTTTAATCTATACCGATTACTATGAGTAGGCCGCCTAAATCAGTATTTGTTTCAATTTTTATAGTAATAACATTACTTGGAATGTCTTTATCTGCTATACCTAATAATGAAAATAAGGAACTCGAAGAGGAAGAGAAAAAGTTCTTCTCACATTCTAATGTAAACTTTGCAGGTTACCAGGAAGATTCTGTTTTTTCATATTCAACACTTTCTTCAGGCGGCTACTCTCAATGTGTCATAACTGAAGATGAGAGAGTTGTATGTTGGGGAAGTAACGAACAAGGGAAAAGAGGCCTAGGAGGAGGAATAGGTGCTGATGAAACCACCCCTTACGATCGCGCAGTTCCTTGGCTAGTTCAAAATTTAGCTGGTGGAATGGTTGAAGTTTCAACAGGTGGATGGTCAACCTGTTCTCTGGAAGATAATGGCCAAATTTGGTGCTGGGGTGGCGGTGCATATGGCCAATTAGGTTCGGGGATTGATGTTTGTTACGATGATGGTACTAATACTTGTCAAATGGCTTCAAATCATCCCCCGTCTTCGATTATG
This sequence comes from Euryarchaeota archaeon UBA89, assembly GCA_002495525.1. Classification (GTDB taxonomy): domain Archaea; phylum Thermoplasmatota; class Poseidoniia; order Poseidoniales; family Thalassarchaeaceae; genus MGIIb-O2. The sequence goes on from DAFS01000008.1 coordinate 46,325, forward strand.
TTACCTTCAGGGAAAACTGCAGTTTCATTATCTGATGCGAATCAGGGACATTACTGTGCTATTTTAGATACTGGGGAAGGTCTTTGTTGGGGGTGGAATAACCATGGCGAATTAGGAGATGGGACTGTTTGTACAGGCGGTAGTTGGTCTTCTTCAGCCAACAACCCTACTCCTGCAGGATGTAATGCAAACAACGGCAGGTATATCCCTCAGATAGTCGATGATTCAAATTTCCCTACAAACTCATCATTCATATCTATCTCAACTGGCTACCACCATACTTGTGGCATTATAGACAATAATGATTTGTATTGTTGGGGTAGAAATGATGACGGGCAACTCGGCATAGGTTCTATCGCCGATGTGAATTATCCTCTACCTCAATTAGTAGATAGTAATGTAATAGCAGTTGGTACTGGAGACGACCATACTTGTGCTCTGTATGAATCTCAAATAGTGAAGTGTTGGGGTGCTAATTATGACAGTCAACTCGGTACTGGTAATTCTTATTGGTATAACCAGCCGACATCAATTAATCTCAGCTTCAATATTCCAATAATCTCATTAGAGGTTGCATATAAAAATACCTGTGCTATATCTGTACAATTAGTTCCATATTGTTGGGGTGCTAATTGGTGGGGGCAAACCGGTAATGGAGGTGGTGACAACACTCACCAATCAAATCCTCTCCCAATCGGAGTTAATACTGCGTTGATAGACTTTGGTGAGATGCCAAATGTAATTGCAACATCAATAAATGGCAATACACTTTGCATAATTCATGCGGGCCAAAATAATTCTTCACATAGTCTTGGAGATGTGGTTTGTGGGGGTCAAGCATATAGGGGCCAAATGGGCGATGGAAATTGGAATAATTCATGGTCTGATGTGAATTTAAGTCATGTTAATCTTTCATCGGATTACATAGGTCCTTCTTCTTACTATGGAGCAGGAGGAATTCATATTTCGGAAAGAGATATAGATTCAGATTCTATAATAGCTATTCTCGATAATCTGCCCTATGGTTGTCCTGAAGGTAGTTTTGACCCATACTACGATGGTTCTTGTGTTCCTGCCGAAGCCGGTTATTTCAGTACAAATATAATGTACAATGAACAACTCCCCTGCGATTTAGGAACCTATCAACCAAACTCAGGACAATCAAGTTGTATTGACTCTTCACCAGGTCATTTCGTAGATGCAATATCGTCCACTTCTCAACAGAATTGTCCATGGGGGACATATCAACCGAGCTCAGGACAATCAAGCTGTATTGATGCATCACCCGGGCATGAAATTAATCTAGATTATACAGCACAAATAAGTTGTTCTTATGGATATTATCAACCAGATTCTGGACAACAACACTGTATCTCTAGTTCTTCGGGATATCATGTTCCAAATCTGGGCTCTTTAATTCAGATAGGTTGTGAACCGGGGACATATCAACCAAATTTTGGTGCTTCATCTTGTATTGACGCAAGTTTAGGGTACTTTGTAGAAGAAAGTAATGCATCGATGCAAGAAGCTTGTTTACCAGGAACTTATCAACCAAATTTCGGGTCTACATTTTGTGTTATTGCAAGTCCTGGACATTATGTTGATGCCTTCGGTACTTCTTTAGAAGAAGCTTGTAGTGAGGGAACATACAATCCATCTTCAGGTTCTAGTGATATTTCTGACTGTCTAATAGCCGATCCAGGTAATTATGTTGATTTGGAAGGATCAGCGACTCAGTTTGAGTGCCCTATGGGAACTTATAATCCTAATAGTAATTCCATTACATCAAATGATTGCTTATCTGCAGATTCTGGTTATTATGTAGAAAATACTGGTTCATCAGAACAAACTCCTTGTGATTTAGGTTATTACCAGCCTTCTACAGGACAATCGTTCTGTTTAGAATCCTCCAGTGGAACTTATGTTCCAAATACGGGATCATCCTCTGTCATGGATTGTTTAGAAGGGACATATCAGCCTTCCACAGGACAAGACAGATGTTTAGATACCGATGCAGGATATTTTACTTCTGTAGATAGAGCATCTTCTCAGACGCCTTGTTTAGCAGGTTCTTATCAATCAGAGATAGGCTCTACGAGTTGTATCCAGTCTGATTCAGGATACCATGTTCCTTCCGAAGGTCAGGTTATGCAAACAATTTGTCCTGCAGGGCAGTATCAGCCTCAATCAGGTTCTACTGAATGTCTGATTACAAATCCTGGAGAATACTCTTCTGCAGGGGCAATCTCTCCTTCTCCTTGTTTAGCTGGCTCTTACCAAAGTGAATCCGGTCAATCGGGGTGCGTTCTAGCAGATGCCGGATTTTACTCAAGTGATGTTTCTTCAACAGAGCAAACGAGTTGTCAGCCAGGAGAATATCAACCACTAACTGGACAATCTTCTTGCACATCTGCTGCTAGAGGAAATTTTGTTGATACCTACTCTGCAACAGAGCAAACTCCTTGCGATATAGGAAGTTATCAACCATTTATGGCATCAACTGAATGTGTTCTTTCTTCGATTAATAATTTTGTTGCATCTCCAGGGATGGTGGCACAAACAGCTTGTCCTAGTGGAGAATCACAGCCTCTGACAGGCCAATCATCATGTAACGTTGATTCGGAAGATTCGGAAATCCCTACATTTGCCTTGATTGGCGGAGTAGTAGCAGTTGCACTAGTGATAATGGGTGTTTTGATGAGACCGGGTTCTAAGCCCCAAGCCAAAAGATCAGGTAAGAAGCGTAGAAAAATGAGAAAGAAGTAATTCTAATCTATTTAGAGTAATTATCACTTATTTGATATGTGATAACCTCATGGCCAGTTCATGAGACATTACCCCAGCGACCGAGTAGACCTTCGTAGCGATACTGTGACTCAACCAACACCTAAAATGCGGGAAATCATGTCATCTGCAATAGTTGGAGATGATGTTCTAGGAGATGATTCGACCGTTAATGAATTACAAGAATACGTTGCGGAAATTTTAGGAAAAGAAGCAGCATTGTTCGTCCCTTCAGGAACAATGTCAAATGCAATTGCAATCAAATCACAGACAAGACCAGGTGATGAAATCGTTACACACAAGAAGTCTCATATTTACCTATATGAAGGCGGCGGATATGCATCACTTTCTGGTTGTTCAGTATCTCTGGTAGATGGAGATAAAGGTATTATGGACCCTAATGATGTAAAGTCCGCGATTAGAAAGTCTGAAGGAAGTCACTCTCATTTCCCGAATTGTTCCTTAATTTGTGTAGAAAATACTGCAAATATGGGGGGGGGGTCATTATATCCAATAGATATACTAGATGCAATATGTAAGACTGCCCATGATAATAATTGCAGAGTCCATTTAGATGGAGCCCGTCTTTTCAATGCAGTAATTGCTAGTGATATCAAGCCCGATAGAATGGTCCAAAATTTCGACACAATTTCTATTTGTTTATCAAAAGGTCTTGGTGCTCCTGTTGGGTCTTTACTTGTTGGTGATTCAGAAACAATCGCCGAAGCGCACCGTTGGAGGAAAATTTTCGGTGGTGGTATGAGGCAAGCTGGAATACTCGCAGCAGCAGGGTTGTACGCTTTGAAAAACAATATTGAAAGACTACATGAAGATCATACAAGGGCATACAAACTTGCAGAATCTGTAAACTCAATGAATGGTTTTGAAGTTGATATTAGTTCAGTCCAATCTAATATGGCTTATATTACATGTCAAAATAAGCCTGCATCAGTAATAGTTTCACAGTTAGAAAAGTTGGGTATTGATGTGCTATCAATAAATGATGATGTAGTGCGTGCAGTAGTCCATTTACACATAACAGATGAAGACATGTCTAGAACGATAGATGCATTTAGAAATATTAGCAATTAACCCTCTACTTTTTGTGTTAAAACCGTTTCGAATTAATATGAATCGTTCTTTTGTAGTTGCAGTAACCTTTCTTTTACTAGTAACTTCACAACAAACGGCGGCTCAATCTGAAAATCTTAAGACTTGGAATGACGTAATTTCTGAATATTCTGATACAGGAACTCTAGGGGGTGTTTCCATTCCTCTAGATAGTAATCTTACAAATTATACTGATACTATGACGGGGGACGAATGGCCGAGTCTGATTGAAGTATACACTGCAACTTGGTGCACCAATTGTGTTACAACTCAAAATACAATTGACTCTCTATCAATACCAGAAGGAGACTCAATAATGAAAATACATTATCATCGATTTATCGCAGAGACTCAAGATCCATTTGGCTCACAAAAAACTGATGATAGATGGATAGATAGGTACGGTACAACTTCTAGATTAAGTAATATCTACGAATATCAAAACTTAGCCCCATCAAAGATTTTTGATGGAGAAAGACTTCATATCGGAACTACAAAAATATCTGATTCTCTGGCAATTGATTACCAAACTTCCTTAGACAAAGGTCCATCGATAGATATCTCTAATTTTTCTGCAACCTTCTCTTGGACAAATATTTCCGGAGTGAACGATTTTTCTTGGAATATATCTACTAACTCATTAAGCAATAAATATACCATTGAACCTATGATTTTTATTATTGAAGACGAAGGTTATTTCCCAGAGGGTGGAAATGGTGAGAAATACTATCGTCATATTCTTAGAGATATAATTCCATTATCTTCGGTTGAAGGGAATATTTCTTTTGATTATAACATAGCATATGATGGAGATGATCTAACTGCTGTACTTGTATTTGATTGGTTTTTTGATAATCCAGAGGAAGGTTTTACAGGTGCAATCCCTTTTCCTAGCTCAGTAATTTTTGTTTCATTATTCATTGCAATATTTTTCTCTCGAAGCGAAAATAAGCAATAAATCAGGCTAATTTATCGTTGGGTTCAATAACTGTCGTCATCGACATACAATGTCCGGAGGGGGGGTTTTGAGTATTCAGGGTATGAGAATTACTAATGAAGAAGTTTCTCCAGGAACAGTACCACAATGGTTATTGGAACATTTGATATCTCAATTATCTGATGCCAAGCCATATTCTGACGGTGGAATGTCAAGAATTTTAGTAATTTATCCTACCACTGAATCCCGTCGTGAAATAATAGAATTAATTAGTAATCAAGGATACGTTATTGACAATACATTACACCATACAATTCCATCTCTAATGGATTCTATTATGTCGGATTTTAGAATGCCACAGAAATTAAATCAAAGTTCTGCATTTCAAATAATTCTTCATGAAGAGTGTAAAAAAGTATCTGCAAATTTAGGTTTTCCTATAATCAACCCTCTTCCTGAAATGAATTGGAGTAGAGGCAAAACTACGGCTCTCAGTGAGCTGCATGCCTTCCTTTCTTCAGAATCTTTAGCAAAGGATTGGAATGGACCCGGAATTGGAAAATTTAGAAAAATATTACAATCTCTTGAGTCAAAACTCAATAGCACTCATGGTGATTTTCTTCCAATAAGATTAATTGAAAAACTAATTAATTCTGAAAGGCCATTTTCATTGACCGATGTTGACGGGATTATCATGCTAAATCATTCACCCACAATACCAAAGTCGCATATTGATTTTATGAAAGTAATTTCCCGACATTGTCCTATTCATCAATTGGGCAATATTGGAAATATTCGTTTAGGAGAACATGGATTAAGATTGATTGATGAGTGGGCAATCACAGATGTTTCTAATTTACCTGAATGGGTCCCTAAACACAACCCAACGTCACAAAACAAAGAAAATAATGTCGATAGAATAATGCTTCATCGAGAAAATCAATCTTTCGAAGCAACATACTCAATAGTATCTAATTTTCTCTTAGAATCTTCTAATAAAACAGTCCTAATTATAGATCCCAATTTTGAAAATAATAAAAATATTTGGGGTAGAGGAATGAAAAATTTAGGTCTCCCTTTTTCCTATGGAGAACATATGTTAATCAATAATTCCTTTGGCCACTGGATAAATTCTTATCTTAATTTATCTCATAGCGATGATGCATTTTCTTTAGACAAACTCAGAGCGATTTCACTTCAACAATCTTTAGTATTATTTCCGGAAATGCCTGTACATCCTAAAGATGAACGTATAAGGCCGATTCCAGATACTGAATTATTAACTAATATTGCCAGAAGTAATCATATTTTAGGCGGTCCTGGTGCGTTATCCCAATGGTTACAAAGTCTTAGTTCAAATTATGATTTTAGATTTAATAATGATGAAGATAATATCAAAAAGGAATCAACACAATGGTGGTTACTTTGTTTATCTAGATGGTTAAATCCATTATTATCAGGATTTGATAGAGATAGTATCAAAGAATTCTCCAATAAAGGGGTCTTTACCAATGAACTCCTCCCTCTTCCAGATATTCTCAAAAATGGCGATGATTGGTTTCGGTCAACAATTAACCTTCTAAGTGAAAAAATGACTTCTAGAAGTAATGTCGAAGACTCAGTAAAATCTATAGCCGTAATCCAATCACTATATTCTGAGTTTTCCAATCTTCGCTCTACACAGTTTTTGATTAAGCATAATTATCCTAAAATGGGTCCCGCATGGATAGATGAAATGTCTAATTTAATTCAAAAAATCAATATTAAAATTTCCTCAAGTTTGAGTCGAAACAGAGTTAGAATTTTATCTTGTGACCAGTCTTTAGGTTGTACCGCCGATTTAACCATTCTAGCAAATACATCTTCTAACTCTTGGGACTTAAGGGTTCCAAAAATGCACTTTATAGGAGATATAGAAAGACATGAGAATAATTTACTACGTCCCGATGGACCTATTCGTAATGCAAGGCACAATCTTGAACATATTTTGAAGTCTTCACCGCAAGTAATAATCCTAGACTCTAGCTTTGACGACTCTAACCCACCATCAACCCCTATTAGAGAATGGACCATTTCTAACAATCTTGATGAATCAAAAATATTTGAATCCGTCATTGATTATTCATTAAGTCCTCGAAACGCTCAAAGAATCAATGGATTGAGATTGAATGATAATCAGAAATCACTTCGCCCTCCAATTAATTCTAATTCAGTAACTATCTCTATAGATCCAATATTGCAAAGGGATAGAGAAAGGAGACAGCCTCAATTAGCATCGGAAGATGGTTATTTACCTGATGAAAATCGTAATTCGGTATTCAATTTTGACATTAAAAATATGACTCGTAAAACTCCTAAAACATTCTCAAGTCCAAGAGAAAATGTTCGTTGGCCTGTACTTTCAGCAATTACGATTGATCAAAATAATAGTCGAAAAATCAAAACCCAAACAATAGATCC
>DAFS01000016.1 GCA_002495525.1 Euryarchaeota archaeon UBA89
TCAATTTCTGATAACTATCATTATCGGCCGATAGTACATCGCAAAAAGAGATTATTTTCTTGCTTCGTTATATTATTCTAAAAATTATTCTTTAATTGTATTGAATAATAATATTGATAGCTTCTAAAGAGTTTTTTTTTATATAGTTGTTTGAAATTGCATTTACGACTTTACAATAGAGCCGGAATAATATGTTTTTGAGATTGGTGATACTCCTGGTGTCTGACACCAATAGTCGACATATTCACTATTTAGTATATTGAAATCAGCTGGACCTCCCTCATACAGAGAACCGACACAATGCTTGATTTCACTATTGAGAGTGGATGCGGGATTTCTAGTGCATGCAACTAATGCAGTTAGTGGATCAATACCTATTCTATGAGTTGCTAAACTAGAAACGAAAGGTAATGAAAGAGTTTGACAATTTGGATTGAAGTCTGTTGCTAATGAAAAATTCCAGTTGTTTTCTATACAATCAATAATTCCATTGCCAAGATCTTTTCCCAAAACATAGGGTGTACCCGGTAGAAATACTTGCATTGTTCCAGACTTATTCGCTTTGTCTCTAGAATCGTGATTACTAAATCCTACATGATCTGCGCTAGAGCTCTTAAGTTCTGCAGCTAGTGATAATCCTCCTGAATCTACAAACTCATCTACATGAAGACGACTTTTAAGACCAAAACTATTTGCAGACTTAACCAGTATTTCTGTTTGCTCAAGATCGAACCAACCTGGCTCACAGAATACATCGATCCATTTAGCTAACCCTTTCTCGGCAACTAATGGCAATTGTTCATGAATTAATTCATCCATATACTCGCTGACTTTTTTGTCTTTAGGAAAATCATGGGCCCCAAGCCATGTAGAGAGAATATTTTGATTAATGCCTCCTAATGAATTCGTAGCTTGAAGAATTTTCAACTCGCTTTCAACAGATAACCCATATCCACTTTTCGCTTCAATAGTTGTAGTCCCATAATTTGATGATTGAGATAGGTTACTACTACCAATTGATTTCAATTCTTTTAGAGATGCCTTTCTTGTCGCTTCAACAGTTCTATTTATTCCACCGCCTTGCTTAGATATATCTTGATAAGATAATCCATTTTGTCTTAATCTAATTTCATTAGATCTATCGCCAGACCAAATGAGATGTGTATGGCAATCTACTAAGCCAGGTATTATTGCCTTACCATTCACATCTAGAAGTTCGATATGTGCAGATTTATTATCCTCCAAATCAGGTGCAAATTCTTCTAATAATTCTTGTTCTGGGCTAATTTTAATTATGTTTCCTTCAGATATCAGAATCGAGTGGCCAGGTTCTAACAATAAATTATCGCGTTCAGACATTTTAGTGCCTGAAAGAGGCTTTGAGACGTCTCCGTGGGACAAAGTTGCTAATTCTCCGATGTTGTATAACAGGAGGTCCATGATAGCGGACAGGAGTGACACTTGAAAGGACTCCCTTCTTCGCAGGTGTAATGGGTGTGATTTTAGGGATTGAAAGTACAGCCCATACTTTCTCCTTCGGCGGTGTTTATACTAATGGAGAAACTATACCATCTTCTTCAGCATTATTCAGGCCTGAACAAGGAGGAATTCATCCTAGAGAGGCTGCCGACCATCACTCATTATTATCAGGAAATTTATTCAAGGAATTTATTTCTAAGAATCAGATTCCTGTGAACCAAATTGATGCAATTGCATTCAGTCAAGGACCAGGTCTAGGCCCCTGCCTGAGAGTTGGTGCTTCGGTTGCAAGATCTTTATCAGACAAAATCGGTAAGCCATTAGTAGGAGTAAATCATTGCGTAGCACACATCGAAATTGGTAGGCTACAGACTGGATGCCAAGACCCTGTTCTACTGTATGTAAGTGGTGGAAATACACAAGTAATTGCAAGAAATGGTAGTCGATATCGAGTTATTGGGGAAACATTAGACATAGGAATCGGAAATATGTTAGATAAATTTGCTAGAACGCAAGGAATTCCATTTCCTGGTGGCCCTAAGATTGAAAAATTATCTCAGGAATGGGAGAAAAATAATGCCACTGCTAGTTTAGATGAGATTGTATTGCCTTATGGAGTCCAAGGAATGGATTTATCATTTTCAGGTATTCTGACAGCAGCAGTACAAAAGATTGCCGATGGCCATACTCTTGAGGAAGTTTGTTGGTCACTACAAGAGCATTCATTTTCTGCATGCATTGAAGTTGCTGAAAGGGCTTTAGCACACACTGGAAAAAGTGAATTATTATTAGGAGGAGGAGTTGCTTGTAATGAAAGAATTAGAGAAATGGCTAGCCTCATGTGTGATGATAGAGGTGCAACAGCATTTTGGCCAGAAAAACAATACTGTATAGACAATGGAACTATGATTGCAGAGTTGGGGAGAAAGATGCTAAAACACGATATTCATACTAAATTAGAAGATAGTGCCATTAATCCATCAATGAGAACTGATCACGCCGAAGTGGTATGGGATTGATTCCTATCCTAAGAAGGCTTATCTAAGGCACTTGGTGGCCATTATACAGGAGACTGAGTAGTTGAGAGGAAGAAGGAGAGGGCCGCCCAGAAGAGCACCAAAGGATATTTTCAGCCCGGGTGCTAAAAAAGAGCAGAAAAAACCTACTCCCCAACCACCACCTAAGGTACAACCAATCGCACCTCCGATTGCAGTGCAACCAACAAAAGTTGCTGGTTCGGAAAAGAAGAAAAAGCTTGACAAAGAGGTTGTAAAAACAAAAAAAGAACCAGTCGCTATTGAAGAAAAAACTACTGGAAAAGTTGTTATTGAAGAAAATGTAGAAATAATATCTAAAGATATTATTGCAGATCAAATTTTGAGTAGTGAACCTAAAAAAACACGTGGTTTAAAAGAAATAAAAAAGAAAGAAAGTAGTAATAATAAAAATTTGAATGTTCAAAGTGATAGAGCTGCCGCACTAATAGAACAAAGTAGAAAAAGAGCCATGCAACCTGCTCCTAAAGAGAGTGTAGTAGCAAAGAAAACCATTAAACCAGCACCTACTAAAAGGCGTAGGAATACCAAAACAAGTTACCAACCTGCTGCTAGAGCGAAGCGCCTGAATAGGAGTAGGCATATGGAATACAAGTATGAAATGAGAAAATTACTAGTTGATATTGATGTCCCAGAAGAACATAGATCGAATTTACTAGGTACGATTTGGGCTAAAGGTGAAAGGAAAACTACGATTGATGCGAAAGATTTCCTCTCAGAAAAAATGTCTGAAGGTGCAATAGACGAAGCACAAAAATCTAGGCTTGAAAAGGTCATTGATGATTATACGATAAGAAGGTGAAAAAATGAAAGTAGAAAATAATAAAGTAGTAAAGGTGCATTATCATGGTTATTTCCCAGATACAAATGAAGTTTTTGATAGTTCACTTGATAGAGAGCCATTAACATTTACAGTAGGTAAAGGGCAAATGATACCAGGTTTTGAAGCCGAATTATTAGGTTCAGAAGTTTCCGAAAAAAGAACTTTTACATTAGAACCTGATAGAGCCTATGGCCATCGTGACGAAACCAGAATCACAGATATGCCATTTCCTGATTTCCCTGAAGGAATAGAAGTAGGTATGAAATTTCAGGCTGAAGTCAATGGAATGCCAATGCCATTTGAAATAATCAGTATTAATCCTGATGAAGGTGGTTCAGGTACAGTAACGTGTGATTTTAATCATCCAATGGCAGGTAAAGCTTTGACATTCGAGGTAGAAGTAGTCGAAATCACACTAGATGAGTCTTGTAATGATCCTGGTTGTGGTTGTGGGAATTAAATATTAATTACTAGTATTCTTAACGGATGTAATTACATGATTGTTGGTATTGACAAAGTCGTGAAAGTACATTATCAAGGTTTTATATCTGAAACAAATGAATTATTCGATAGCTCATTAGAAAGTAAGCCTCTAACATTTCTTGTAGGTCATAAACAAATGATTCCAGGTTTTGAAGAGGAAATATCCGGCTTAAAAATTTCTGAAAAAAGAAATTTTACTCTTATACCGGAGAGAGCATATGGGCATAAAAATATGGATTTGATTGTCGACAGACCATATTCAGACTTTCCTGAGGGGACAGAAGTAGGGATGATGTTCCAAGCAGAAATAGACTCCACACCTATGCCTTTCAAAGTCACTAGTATTAATCCTGAGAATGGAGACTCTGGTACAGTAACATGTGATTTTAACCATCCAATGGCTGGAAAAGAATTAACATTTAAAGTAGAAATCGTGCATATTAGAGATGCTGATGAAGAAGAAATAGCTCATGGTCACGTCCACGGAGACGATGGTTATCAACATTAGATAATCACATAATTCATTTGCTGTAGTGTTACCCGCGGTATGTGAAGAAGCGCTCGAGTAGATCGACAACACGCAGTGGTCTACCCAGAAATGATGTGCCTACTAAGGCGACTCTTGCTGATACAAATTATCCAGAACAAGGGCATCCCTTACCAGGAAATCCTCCATATACACGCGGGATCCATACTGGGATGTATAAAGATAGATTATGGACAATGAGGCAATATGCGGGATTTTCTACTGCAAGAGAAACGAATGAGAGATTCAAGTTATTATTAAATTCCGGTCAGACAGGACTATCGGTAGCATTCGACTTACCAACACAGTTAGGATTGGATTCAGATGATGAAGATTCATTAGGTGAGGTAGGTAAAGTTGGTGTACCTATTGATACGCTAGAGGATATGGAAGTATTATTTTCAGATATCGATTTGGGTAATGTTTCTACATCAATGACAATAAATGCTCCTGCAACAACTCTATTGGCATTGTATGTAGCAACAGCAGATAAACAAGGAGTTGCAAGGGAATCTTTACGAGGAACTGTACAAAATGACATCTTAAAGGAATACATTGCACGGGGATTATACATTTATCCCCCTAAAGAATCAATCAGACTAACTACTGATTTATTTGAATGGTGTAATGCAAACACACCCAAATGGAATACAATTTCAGTTAGTGGATATCACATCAGAGAAGCAGGTTCCACTGCTGTAGAAGAAGTCGCTCTAACATTAGCTAATGGTATATTTTATGCACAAGAAGCAGTCAAATCTGGACTTGAAATAGATGATTTTGCGCCAAGAATGTCATTTTTCTTCGGCTGCCATAATGATTTTTTCGAGGAAATATCAAAATTTAGAGCTGCTAGAGAATTATGGTATGAATTAGTGAATGAGAGATTTGAACCTAAAAATCCTAAATCATCCCAATTAAGATTTCATACTCAAACTGCAGGTGTCACGTTAACAGCACAACAACCCATGAATAATGCCGTTAGAGTATCCTATCAAGCTCTATCTGCAGTACTTGGTGGCACTCAGTCTCTACACACTAATAGTTATGATGAAGCAATCGGGTTACCAACAAATGAATCCGTAAAAATAGCATTGAGAACTCAACAAATAATTGCTAATGAAACGGGAGTATCTGATGTTGTAGACCCCTTAGCAGGTTCTTACCATGTAGAAGAATTGACTGCATTAATTAAAGAGAATGCTCGTAAATTAATAAACGAAATCGAACAGAAGGGAGGGGTTTTAGACTGCCTGAAAATAGGTTTACAACAGAAAATGATTCATGAAAGCGCATGGAAAGAAATCAAGGATATCGAAGAAAAAAATATTTTAGTCGTTGGAGTGAATTGTAATATTGAGAACGATGAACAACTCAAATCAGGGATGAAAATTAATTCAGAAAATGAAAAGAAACAAATTAAAAAATTGGAAAATTACAAACTAAATAGAGATGGAAATCTGGTTTCTCATAAATTGCAAGAACTACGTGAGATATGTCAAGGAACAGATAATATAATGCCGACACTTATTGAAACACTAAAATCCGGTGCTACCGTAGGCGAAGTTAATGGCGTTATGAGAGAAGAATTCGGGACTTGGGTGTCTCCTAGTGGTGTTTAAAATGAGTAGGATAGATCATATTGGTATTGCAACTAATAATATTGATGAAGCATCAAAATTCTGGCATGCAATAGGCCTAGTATCCGGTGAAGATCATATTAATTATGAACAAGATGTTAAGATAAGAATGTTTTATGGGGAAGATGAAAATGGTGAAAAAACATATTCCAAAGTTGAGTTGATTGAAGCGCTAACTGAAAACTCACCTATTGCAAAGTTCATTCAGAAAAGAGGTGTTGGTATACAACAACTAGCTGTATCTGTAAACAATATTGAATTATTAATATCTAACCTGATAGAATGCGGAATAAGAATGATAAATACTGAACCAACTATTGGAGCAGGGGGGCATAAGATTGCATTTGTACACCCTGAATCAACTGGTGGAGTTCTAGTAGAACTTGTGGAAAAAAATGATTAGGTGTGAATACAATGTTAAGCAGTATAAAATCAATAATTGAAAGGAAATCAAATGGAACTTCTATTACAAGTGAAATGCTGAATTTAGAAATTGATTATATTTCAAAAACTTTGGAATTAATGAGAGATGCTCAAGAAATATCTAATGATGCTTACTTAGATTCGGGGTCAATTCAAGGAGGATTAACAGTAGTTTCGAGTTTAATAGAACAGAAAATTTCGGATTCAGAAATTAATTCTTTAATGGAAACATTAAATTCTAGAGCAATTAATTTAGAAGAAAAGTACCCTGGATTAAGTATTATTTTAGAATCTTATCGTAATTAGTATTCGCATAGTAATACTACGGGAATATTTATATAAAACTTTTACCTGGTTAGTATATGCCAAAAATTAGTCTGGATATTCCCTCAGAACTACTATTTGATTTGAAAACACATGTTGGTGATGAAAAGAAATTTATTTCTTTAGCTGATGCGATAAGAACAGCCTGCAGGAAGATGTTAGATCAATTAGACACGATAGATGAATTTCATGGAAGGAGATGAGAAATTGGAAAAAATACCTGATAAAAAAGATGCAATGGATGCGGTAGAGACACTGGTTAGATATATTGAGAAAGATGGAGGAGAATTGAGGGAAGGCTTAGTAGATACTCCAAAGAGAGTGGTTGAATCATTCAATGAACTATACAATGGATATTCACAAGATGCCGACTCATTATTAGACGCGACATTCAATGCTGAAGGTTATGATGGGATTGTGTTATTGAGAGATATTGAGTTTCATTCAACATGTGAACATCATATGCTCCCATTTACCGGTTCTGCTCATGTTGCATATATTCCGGTCAATAAAATAGTGGGAATTAGTAAATTAGCAAGGTTAGTCGAACTACATTCAATGAGATTACAAAACCAAGAACGTATAACAAAATCTATTGTTGATGACTTAGAGAGAGTTTTGAAACCTCTTGGATGTGGCGTCATAATAGAAGCTAAACATGGATGTATGCAATGCAGAGGTGTTAAGAAACAGAATTCAATTATGTCTACAAGTTCTATGAGGGGTGTATTTTTCGATAATAAAGAAGCTAGAATGGAATTATTACAATTAATAAATAATCCAAGGAATAACTAAGTGAGAAGTATGGTTATTCTAAATCAAGATAATGATTTGGAGGAATTATTTCCTATTGTAGAAATATTCCATAGCGTGCAAGGAGAGGGTTTTCACGCTGGAATTCCCTCAATTTTCATTAGGTTTGGAGGATGTAACCTTAGATGCCCATGGTGTGATACAGATTTTGATATTTGGACTGATATGAATATTGCAGAAATTGTGAACGAATTATCCAAGTATGATTGTGATAGAATAATATTTACTGGAGGAGAACCAGCATTGCAAGATTTAGTAACGCTATCTGGATTTTTGAAGCCGCTTGGATACTATTTGAGTATTGAAACAAATGGGACAATATCTATCCCTTCCGATACTGTAGATTGGATTTGTGTAAGTCCAAAAGATCAGGAATATGAAAATATGAAAATTAGACAAAGAACAGGCGATGAATTAAAGGTTGTATATTTAGGGCAAGATTTACTAATGTACGATGAGCTTAAAGAAGGTTTCAATCACCTATTTTTACAACCACTATATGATGAAGGGCAAAGTACAGAATGGAATGGGATGAGTTTTCATAGCACTTTTGAAAAAGTTCGTTCTAATCCTGAATGGCGTCTTTCATTGCAAACTCATAAATGGATGGGGGTAGAATAATTGAGAGCAGTAATGTCATTAAGCGGAGGAATGGATTCCACAAGCGTGTTAATTCGTTTAATAAATGAAGGTTACAAGATTGATTGCATATCATTTAATTATGGCCAAAAACATATGATTGAGATAGAAAAGGCAATTGAGAATATTGTATATTTAAGTGGGAAAGGGTTTCAAGTAAAGCACAAAATTATTGATCTGACTTCTGCAATGTCGATTTTCCATTCATCTTTGACCAATGAAGAAATAATTGTACCTGAGGGCCATTATGAAGAAACTCAAATGAAGAGTACAGTAGTACCTAATAGAAATGCAATATTTTCATCTATTATCTATGGTTATGCTCTTTCTATAGTAGCAAAAGAAGATGTCAATGTAAAAATAGCACTGGGGGTGCACAGCGGAGATCACGCAATTTATCCCGATTGTAGGCCAGAATTTTACCAAAGTTTAGAATCTTCATTTAGACTAGGTAATTGGGATTCTGAGAGAGTGGATTTTTATCTACCATATGTTAATGGTGATAAGGTGACAATACTAAATGATGCAATGAAATCATGTCAAGATTTAGGTGTCGACTTTGACACAATATTTTCTAACACAATCACTTCATATAACCCTGATAATAGGGGTAGAAGTTCTGGGAAAAGTGGTTCCGATATAGAAAGAATTCTAGCATTCCATAAAGTAGGGAGAAGAGATCCAATTGAATATATTGAGCCTTGGGAAAAAGTGTTGCAAAATGCAATAACTACAGAAAATAATTTCAAAGATGAGGAATATCGAAATCGACTAACTAAAATTCAATACGATGTCACTAGGAATAGCGCTACTGAGCGTCCATTTACTGGCGAATATTGGGACGAGAAAAGAGAGGGCGAATATCTCTGTATTTGTTGTGGTCGGAAATTATTCACATCAGAGATGAAATATGATTCAGGTTGCGGCTGGCCATCATTTCATACAGAACATGAAGATGCTAATATAGAACAAATCGAAGATAGAAGTCATGGAATGTATAGAGTAGAAGTCAAATGTTCATACTGTGATGCTCATCTAGGACATATTTTTAATGATGGGCCTATGAATAAGGGTGGAAAAAGATACTGTATAAATTCGGCTTCGATAGACTTTATGGAGGAATAATATGACAACGACAATTAAGAGATTTGTAGAAACTGATACCGGACATAGAGTTCCTAATCACAAGAGTAAATGTAAACACATGCATGGCCACAGATATAGATGGGAAGCAGTAATTGAAGGAGATATTATTCAAACAAGTGGAGTCTCAGATGAAGGGATGTTGATGGATTTTTCAGATATATCGGAAATATTAGTAAAACATATTCATGATGTAGTAGATCACTCATTTATTGTATATCAAAATGATTTCTTAGCAATAAAGGCTTTAGAAGTTTTAGGAGATGATCATAGAACATTGATAGTTCCATTTATTCCGACAGCAGAAAATCTTGCAAAATGGGCATTCGAACAAGTTGAGCCACATATTGTGTCTAAATATGGTCAAAAAATTAAATTGGTAGCTATGAATGTTAGAGAAACTCCAAAATCTTGGGCATCATGGAAAAATAATTAGGATTTATCAGAGATAATTTCTTCCCAGATTTCTGGATTATTAGCGAAGTATTCGAATGCAATGTTAGTTGTATGAAATACCCCTAATAGACGGTGTATTTCATCATCTTTAGGTAATCCTCTCATGATAACTCTATGAAGAGTCTCTTCGATACCAGACCTTCTAAAATCAATAGTTGGAATACTTTCAGATAATATATTAATCTCACGTCTTAGAACATTTTTAAGTTCAGGAGATAGAAGATTACCATCGGAAGAGGGCTGGGTTACAGAACCACGAGATTTATACCAAGCATAGCAAATTATGGTTACTGCATGGCTGAGATTCATTATAGGGTAACCCGGCCATGTGGGAATAGTAATCAGTAAATCACATATCCTCAATTCACTATTAAGAAGGCCTTTACCTTCGGGGCCAAATACAATAGAAATTTTCCCTTCTAAATCTTTAAGCATCTCTGGAAGATCTTCTGGCTCTAGGAAGTGACGAAAGGATATTTTACTACCCTTTTCTCTTTTTCCTGAGGTTCCTACAACAAGACTAGTGTCAGAGACAGCAGACTCGATATCATCGAAAAACTTCGCATTGTCCAATACTGATTGTGCATGCTTAGCTCTATTACGGACTTCCTCCGACCAAGTTGAATTTCTACCGACAATCCTCAAATCAGAAAATCCAAAATTCATCATTGAACGAGCAACAGCACCTATATTGCCATCGAATTGAGGTCTGACGAGTATAATCGATACTCTATTAGAATATTTAGGGAAGGGAACATCTAGCATCTCGCCCATATAAATCAAATACCGCTACGGAAGAGAATAAAATAATATTTCTCTAATCAACTCTACGCTGTTGATACCTCGTAATGTATCCAGCTATCCAGTTTCTCATGCGTTTGTTGGAAACATCAGTATATTCTGAAACGAAGTGCTTGTTATTTTCAAAATCACTGTTGAATACATCAGGATATAGTTCAACTAATCTTAATGCTCTAATTTTTATGAATGATGGTCTAATATTGCCCATTTTCAGTCCTCCAACAATTTAACCTCTAGAGGAAATCCTTCTTCTCTAGTAACTTGAACACGTATTTTCCTAGGTGGATTTTGCATACCTCTGGACCAAATTACATGATTTACAGATTCATCAATCCATATTTCTTCCTCATCAGTCTTTTTCATATGCTGAGATACATGTTTCTTTATTTGAGCCATTGCACGATTTGCTCTTCTTGTCCTTGGGACTGACCATGCTGCTCTTAGTGGAATTGTCATTTCTCTTACTTCTGCCATATTATAATCACCTCTGTAGTTTAGAACGGCGCCACATATGCCTCTTAGGGTGGCTAGTAACATTTCTGTTTGTTCTTAGCATGACCCAAACAGGAACACGACGATTCTGCTTAGTGACTTTGTTTAGCCTTAGTTTCTTTGCTAGTGGTTTTACACGTGCCATATTATCACCTTAATATTTTGAAAGACCAGGGTACTTTTCTTCAGCAGCACCTCGTACAGAATGAGCAGTATTATCTAGTAAAGCATGGCCCTCTGGAGTCAATATTTTCCCATAGTTTACTGTGTTAGCAAGATTCCACTTACTGGTAATTAATCCTGCCTCAGTTAATTGTTGAAGAACCGTTCTAGCAACATTTCGAGATCCAGATGCTGCACGTGTTGGCTTTACTCCACGATCTTTCGGACCGCCAAATAATTGGGCCATATGATTTGTACCGATAGGTCCTTTCATACCAACTTTCCTTAATACGGCTGCTGAGCGTATGAACCACCAGTTCTCTTGAGTTGGCGGTCTTTCACGATGAGTGCCAGTTTTTACGTATTCTGCCCACTCTGGAGGATTAATTTGTTCGAAACCCTGTAGCTCTGTGGAGAGGCTAGTAATCAGTAAATCGGCCGGTACATCGTAATACGTGGTCATACTATCACCTTTGTGCGGACCGCCCGTCCTAGAGTCTGTATTTAACCGTGATGTCAAGAGAGGAACAAGCCATAGAGAATGAATCGTGTAAGTTTGAACAACAAGTATTCAAAACCCATCCGTCGTTGGAACATAATATGGAGAAGTCAATGTCACGTAACCCTAACATGTTGCGTACATTAATTGGGATGGGATTAGTTCTAATTATAATATTAGGTTATGCGGTTCATTCAAACACAGTTGATTCGGAATATTACATGTATGAAACCAGTAACTCAGAACAGAATATGGAGTTGATACAATTAGAAGAAAACTCTTCAGAATGGTACTTCATATCGAATGATGCTATTACATGGATTAATACCACAGTTGAGGGTGCTCCTCAGGGAACTACTCTTGTTGTAGATGCTTCAGGCGTAGAATGGTACCATACTCCCTCATTAGGACAAAATGAAAAAGATTTCAATTGCAAGGAATTTGCTCCTGACTATGTAGATTTAATTGAAACTTGTATCAAAGGGCCTTTTCATGAAATTTCACTAGATGAACAAAATATAATGATAGGTTTGGTATCTACCGAACTTCCAATTGGCGGCCTTGGCTCACTCCAAGCAGATAACTTAGATGAGGCAAATGAAACTGTTGAAGAAATATTGGATAGTAATAAGAGAACCATTACTTGGAAAATTTCACTACAAAATTCTAATGGAGAAATAATTAGTTCGGAAGGGATTGACGTCAACAATACCATTACTACACACAATCTAATTTCAATCAAAGAATTCAAATTGGACCCGATTCAAGAATCAATCTACAGTTTTGCAACATTAGTCGGCTGTTTTACACTGCTTTTGATATTGCCAATGATAGCATATTTTTCAGCGATTTACAAAGAAAAGAGAGATGAGGAATCAAGATCAAAAACTCCTGAACTCGAAGTCAATGAATAATGTAATCTTGTTATACAAATTCAAATCATCAAAGTTTATTCAAGATAACGTTCTTTAGTGTTATTACTAACATTGATTATGGCAAGGCCAGGCATTAGAGGTTAGGTAAATCCAGGAAGATAACTGCAAAACAAAAAAAGAAATCAGTTAAAAAAATTAAGCAATCTTGCAAAGCTCCGGGTTGTGGTTGTGGGTGTGTCGTGCCCTAATGTCAATATTTAGGATATTTTACTATAACAAAATCAAAGTTAGCCATTATTTAGGATTGATGATCATGACACTAGCAATGTTGGATATCATCCATGATGAAGCAGCGAATAATTGTAACCAGTCACCAGTGGAATTGATTCCATAAGTGAATACACTCACTATCCAGAATGCACTGGCAAATGTTTGCCCCAGCCATTCAAATGTAAGATTTTTATTCAATCTAGACGCCTGATTAATGGATGATGCATTACCAACATTAGGATTTTCTGCATTGGTATTATCTAACACGTCAGACACTCCTGGCCGCAACATGATAAATCATCCAAGTACATACCCCATCCTCTGTATGCCTCTACAAATTCCTCGGTTTCAATTCCAAGAGATGAAGCTATAGATTCAGCAACTACCCCAAAGCGTTGACGATATTTGAAGATAAAACAAAAATCATGATTATCGTGACGGACTGAAGGGCCACAGAGATACATACCTGGCATGATAGTAGATTCATCCTGATCACTCAATAAAGGAAACCCATCATCTCTTTTCTCAAATAAATGAGAAACGAATTTGTGACTTCCTTCAAATCCGCTGGCTAAAAGTGGTTTTACTTTGGATTTGAAGACTTCATTTTCACTGGTTGTAACATGATAATTTTCCTCAACTAAAGTGACGGATTTGATAGCAGAATCGCTGAATAACTCCACATTACTTTCAAAACTCGGATCTAGCATGCGTTCAAAAGTAAATGTCGCCAAAGAAATACTTGGATCCGAGCTACCCTCGCCCCAAGGACTATTTTTGTCAAATACTCGAATTTTCTTGCCGCACCTAGCTAAATGATAAGCGGCGTCAATACCACTTTCATAACCACCAATAATAATGAAATCATCTCCTGGTAAATTACTATATTCAGTCACAGATGCAGTATGACGACATAATTCACTACCAACAAATCCACTCAATCGTGGATATTGGAATTCCCCCGCTGCCCAGATAATATTTTTTGCTTTAACCATACCATTACTCGTTGTAATGTGAAACATTTCATCAAGTTTTTGGATTTCTTCCACATCAGTATTTTCACTAATAGGAAGTTCAAAGTAATCAGCGAGGTCTTGTAAATGTGAAGCGTATTGAGCCCCATTAGGATGTTCAACCTTCATGCTAAACGCAGGAGATATTCCTATTGCTATAGAATTTAAATCAAGCATTCCTATCGAGTTACTAGGGAAAGAGGGAGTAATAAATCTGGTTTCTTTAGGCCATGAAGCAAAAGAAGAACCAACAACATCCCGATCTACCAATAAGAAATCTTCAACACCTGCGTGTGCGAGTGCTATAGCGGCCCCGACACCTGCTGCGCCTGCACCAATAATGATTACATCAAATGTATCAGAACTCTCCTCTGATAGATTATTTTTCCCAACTTCATCCTCACTGTCCTCTGTCGCCATAGTCCCTCGCACATTATTAACAATTTAAAAAAAACTAATAATTATAAAATAGAAAATTATTATTTACAAGTTTTTTTACAACAAAAAACCGTAAAAAAAATAGTTTTTACCAATATTCACTAATTGTTAGGGATATTTGCTGAAATCTTATTCCTATGTTGTGAATCAATAGACTTTGGATCAAATTTAGCTACACATAAGTTAACCAAAAGATCACCAAAGCAATAGAAAACTCCGACCAGAAGAGGGGGATTCCATGCTGTAAGACCAGTCCAAGGAACTTCTGACGCCCACGTCCAATTTCCAAGAGAAGTCCCCAAAATTTCCATAGCTAAGGCCGCCCAAACCATGACGGCATAAAGACGGGGTTGAGGGCCCAATTTAGTAAAAATAAATACTAGAAGAAGCAGTACTAGACCGGATGTATCGCCTCCAGTGTACACTCCATAGGCTACCAATGGGATGAATGGTAGGAGTATTGGAGTAGCCGTGTTCTCCTTGATTTGAGCGGCTCCACGCCTCCCTAAGTCAAAGAGGAAATAGTGTCCTGCTGGAACAAAGAGAGGCATAAAATCTCGTTGGTATTCGTAAATCAACCAGACTTCAGAGAAAAATAATTCCATGGGTGTAGCTAAAGCAATTACAGTAAGCATCTCGATTCTCTCTTTTCGTTCGGCCGTTATGAAAATGAATGTAAATATAATCCAACACCAAATGTTGACGGGCCATTCGGCTATGTTATATGGAAGAATACCTCCAGCTCCCGTAGCTGAAACCCATAATCCCACGACTATGGTAACTATGTACAACCAGACCCTTTGGCTCATGGCCTTGCCATGCCACTCAGTTTTTCATTTTGTAGTATTCAATGCTACCCTATTTCAACAATGGTTTCTTTAATTTATTTTCCAATACAAATTTTGTTAACTGGGATTTACAATTAGATGTTAGTATAGAATATTGGTTTAGGATGAAAGGGGATGAAATAATTTTAATCAAGAAGATTGCCATTGACTGTATTTAGTCATGCATATTGAGAATTCTTCAGATGCTAGGTTTACTGCTAACCATTGATGCACATTAGGCCAATTTTGCTTATCAAACCATTTTCTATCATGATTAGCGAACTGTCTTACAAAGGGGAATATCGCGTCACTGAGATTACCGTTAGGAATATTTTTCTCTAATGATTCAATAAATTTACATGCCGCATCTCTTTGTTCTAATACCTCAATTCCTTCGTAACGATTTGGATATTTATATCGATCGAGATGGTATTTAAATTCGATATCGTTTCGTGTAACCCACTCTCTATCATTCTGTGATAATTTCCAAGGGAGAACATGTTCCATTATTTCCAGACTTTCTTCTATGACTGTTCCACCACCTAATAATAATACAGGAACTGTTCCTTTTGGAGATATTTCCATCATCTGGATGGGTCGATCTCGCAAAAGGACTTCTCTATGTTCTACTTGGAACCCAGAACGAATTATTGACATCCGAGCACGCATAGCATATGGGCACCTCCTAAAAGAATAGAGAATAGGCAGACTCATGTTACGTGCACTAAGTGATTAGTTAAAAAATTAAATCTCTAGAATCAGTTCTTATTAGTGAGATTAAATAATTATGAGAACCAAGGATGCCTACCGAAATAGTTTCGCGGCACAGGTATATTATTTA
This sequence comes from Euryarchaeota archaeon UBA89, assembly GCA_002495525.1. Taxonomy (GTDB): domain Archaea; phylum Thermoplasmatota; class Poseidoniia; order Poseidoniales; family Thalassarchaeaceae; genus MGIIb-O2. The sequence continues at coordinate 16,023 of DAFS01000016.1, forward strand.
CCGACACATACTCAAATCCAGTCAATACAGATTCCAGATATTTTTCCAATCTAGGTCTAATCCAGATAGTGTAAGGAAGAAAAGATATTATTCTTGGTAATTTCGCTAAAAGATATGGATAAACCGTGATTGATAATTTAGATTTATTTTCTGAGATTTCTACAATAGACCATATCACAAATGACTGTTTGCCGCCCTCTTCGCCAATATTAAGTGTGTATCCATTTCCTTCATCCCAAGATTGAAAATTACGTATGTAAGTACGGCCATTAAGATAGATAAGACTGTCTTTATGGACCTCTTCATTCCATTGTAATACCTCGTTACTCCGACAATATGGATGGCAATCATTGAGATTACCTGGTGAACTAATTAATTTCCATAGATTTCCTGCTGAAATTTTAAAATATTTGGTTTGAGTAATAGGTTTGCCATAATTTTCTAGTTTCTGATTCATCATTATTAATTTCTCCTA
>DAFS01000001.1 GCA_002495525.1 Euryarchaeota archaeon UBA89
TTGATGTTGCACGAATTGTTCGTGAGCTTTCATCAATGATTGGCGCTAGAGCTCGTAAAGCATACCAACCTCACTATGAACAGGTGGTAATACGTCTCAATCCTAAAGGTTCTCCATCATCTGATTTAGTTATTGTAAGTGGAAGGAGATTATATCTTTCACAACGAGATAGACCTATGCCTTCACAACCATCTCAATTTGCAATGGTATTGAGAAAACATATCAACAACTCTAGACTAATTGAAGTAAAACAACTAGGTTTTGACCGAATCATTTCTATGACTTTTGAGCATGGAAGTGGAAAGTTGACACTTATCATAGAATTATTTAGAGATGGTAACGTGCTACTCTTAGATGAAGATGGCGTCATTATTCAACCTTTAACTCATGCAAAATACGCCAGTAGATCTCTAAGAAGAGGAGTCCAATATGTGCCTCCGCCAGCTGCTGTTGATCCAAGAGAGATAGATCGGAAGAAGTTAGACAAATTACTCGATGAAAGTGATGATGATTTAATTAGAACATTAGCTGCAAGAGGAAATTTAGGAAGAATTTATGGTAGTGCAATATGTGCTTCTGCTAATTTAGAAGAAAAACTCAAAGCAAAAGATCTGAGTGATGAACAGAGAGAAGTTTTAGATACTGCAATAAACAATCTTCTTGAAGAATTAGCGAATTATAACTCTAGTAGAATGTGGTTTGAAAATAAAGAAATATTGGAAAAATGGGAAAAAGCGACTGATTTGAATGAGAAAGATGAATTGTCAGGAGAGATTAAGGAAATTTCTCCTATAGATTTGAAATATTTGAATAGTGAATTATCAATAGAAATAGATACTTTATGCTCAGGATATGATGCGGCTTTTGGATCTCATGATGCTTCAGCATTTATCAGAAGAGAGGAAGAAAAACTTGTACAAATTGGACAGGATGAAGGTGAAAAGAAAGCAAAGTTAGAGAGGAGAGCCGATCAGCAAAGGAATGCTATCGAACGCTTTTTATCTCAAGCTGCAATAAATCAAGAATTAGGAAAAGCAATGCAAGACAATTGGTCCCATTTAGAAACTATAATGAACCAATTCAATGATGCTATTTCTAAATACACTTGGCAAGAAGTTGCTGTAAAAGTTAGAGAAATACAATGGATTGATAGATTAAATCCAAAAAAAGGCACTTTTGTTGCATTCCTTCCTGATGAACAAGGGGAACCCGCGGCAAGTGTTACTCTTTATGCAGATAAAACTGTGCATCAAAATGCACAAAGATATTTCCAGGATGCAAGAACTCTGAAAGATAAATCTAAGGGTGCAAGAAAAGCATTGGAAAATACAGAAGATGCAAAATCAAAACAAGAAAAGAGAAGAAAAAAAGATGTTGCAGCAGGTAGAGTAAGAGGTATTCAGAGAAGTAAAAAATTCTGGTTTGAAAAATACAGATGGGCTATTCTTGAAGGGGGGCATATTATTGTTGGAGGGAGAGATGCAAGAGGAAATGATACCATAGTTAGAAAGCATCTAAATTCTAATGATTTGTATATTCATGCAGATTTACACGGAGCACCCTCGTGTTCATTGAAATTAAAAGATGGATTTACGATATTAGGCAATATCTCTGAATCGCAAAATGGAATCAAATCAATGCAAATAGCTCAGAATTTAGGTGAAGGTGTTGATGATGCTAGAGAACTAGATGAGGAAATCATCGCTCAAGCCGCTCAGATTGCTGTTTGCTGGTCTAGAGCATGGGGTAGCGGAGGTGCTGCAGCAACTGCTTTCCATGTTCGACCGAGTCAAGTATCAAAACAAACTGAAAGCGGAGAGTCTCTAGGAAGAGGAAGTTTCGTCGTTAGAGGGAAAAGAACATGGCACAGAGATTTGCACTTAGAAATTGGAATGGGAATTGGAGTAATTAATGGCATACCTCTTCCAGTTTGTGGAACTGTTGAAACGATATCAAAAATATTTGAAAAATGGATTAAAATAGTACCTGGGAGAGAGAAAAAGGAATCAATAGCAAATAAAATATCTAAGGCTACTGGCTTGATCCAAGACGATGTACTATCCTCGCTTCCTCCTGGCGGATGTAGTATTGAAGATCATGGATTGATGAATAAATCTTAGAGATTTAAAATATTTAAAAAACGCTAAAATCTATGTAAAAATCCGAACGGCTCCAACAGTAATGATTCAAGAGTGAAACGCTATCGGACGGGCATGAGTGGAGAGAATTGGACCTATGGGAATTATTTACAATTAGATGATTTACTAAAATTACAGGGAGAAGATAGAGGAATTTCTTCAGATGAAATGCATTTTATCATAGTACACCAAACTTTTGAGTTATGGTTTAAACAAATAATTAGGGAGCTCTCTGAGGTCAGAAATATCCTATGTCAAGAACAGGTTCCTGAGAAGCATATACCCCTAGCAGTTGAAAGGCTGGGGAGAACAACTGAAATTTTTAAGTTAATGGCTTCACAATGGTCAGTTATGGAAACATTAACTCCGCAAGGTTTCCTTTCATTTAGAGATGGGTTAGGATCAGCATCAGGTTTCGAATCTTTTCAAATGAGGAAATTTGAGATTTTACTTGGATTGAAAAATGAAGATAGGTTGTTTGGAATGGATCCTATAGATACATTTAGAAAGTTAGCAACAAATAGTGAGAAAGATGCTTCTATTTTACAAGACTTAGAGGATGCCTTAGCAAAGCCATCTTTAGAAGAATCGTTAATGAAATGGATTTCAAGAACACCAATCATGGGTTCAATTTATGGTTCTGAAAAAGATTCAGAGTTTGTAAAAAAATACGTCAATGAACATTTATTAGCGCATAAATCAATGGGGGAAGATGCCGCGAAGAGAATGTCAGAATATGGTGCTTCAGACATAGAAAAGGTGACTCAAAGATTCAATTCCGCCCATGAAAGTGCGATTTCATTCCTTGTTCCAGAAGGAAAAATAAGTAGGGCTAGGGCTAGTTTGTTATTCATTGAATCATATAGAGAATTACCTCTTTTGGCGTGGCCAAGAAAATTAATTGATGCTGTAGTTGAACTAGAAGAATCAATGGTTAAATGGAGACATTCACATGCAAGAATGGTTGAGAGAATTATGGGTAGAAGAATAGGCACAGGAGGAACTAGCGGAGTTGACTATTTGGACAAAACATCTCAATACAGAGTTTTCAAAGATCTATGGGCAGTCAGGACAATTTTGGTTAAATCCGATAAGAGACCAGAATTAATTAATCCAGATTTCTATGGATTTTATTCTGAAAAAGAGGTATGAAAACTAGTTTGCTCATCGCACTATTCAAGACCATAACCTCACTCGATGAGTTATGCCTAAAGCGGTGATATGTGCTTATGCACGCACCCCCATTGGTAAATTCAGAGGAGCATTAGCTAATTATTCAGCGACAGAATTAGGTTCTAAGGTTATCGACGAACTTTTGAGAAGGGCAGATATAGATCCTAAAAGTGGGATTGTAGATCAAATCTACATTGGTCAAGTACTACAAGCAGGCTCTGGACAAGCACCTGCCAGACAAGTTGCTATCAACTCAGGATTACCATATTCTACCCCTTGTACAACAATCAACAAAGTTTGTGGTTCTAGTTTGAAAGCTGTAATGATAGCTGCAAGTGACATTATCTCAGGACATGCGAATGTTATTATCGCAGGAGGGATTGAATCTATGAGTAATTCTCCATACTTCACAAGAGAAAAAAATAAGGGTGAGATGATAGATTCTAGAGTTTTAAAGTCAATCATGATGCATGACGGCTTAACTGATGCTTTCGATGGGACTTCTATGGGGATGACTGGCGAAATAGTAGCAGAAGAATTTAATTTGTCAAGAGAACTTGCGGATTCATACGCAGTCAGATCTCATGCATTAGCCAATGCTGCATGGAATAATGGTTGGTTTAAATCAGAAATTATAGATATGGAAGAGTTAGAAATTGATCAAGGAATTAGGCCTGGGACAAATATGGAATCATTAGCAAATTTGAAGACTGTATTCAAAGAAGACGGTCAAGTAACAGCAGGGAATGCGAGTCAAGTTTCAGATGGTGCATCTGCGGTTTTAGTATGCTCAGAGGATTATGCAAGAGGGAAAGGATGGCCGATTCTTGCTGAAATTATTGATTACACCACCTCAGGAGTTGAACCAAAAAGAGTAATGGTTGCTCCAATTACTGCTGTTGAGAAACTTTTAGAAAGAAATAATCTGGACATTATGCAAATTGATATTTTAGAACATAATGAGGCATTTGCTGCGGCTTCTGTTGCAGTACAAATGGCTCTCAAAGTTCCAGAAGATAGATTCAATGTTCATGGAGGTGCCGTATCAATTGGGCACCCATTGGGAGCGACTGGGACACGTTGTCTAATGACTACAATCAATGCTCTAAAAAGAACTGGTGGAGAGAAGGGAATTGTCACAATTTGTCTAGGTGGCGGTAATGCTGTGGCCATGTTAATTGAGGTCAAATAAAGGAAAAAAATTGGCTATAATTCATATTAATGACTGATAAAGTGAGTCAATGCCCTTATGTGGGGGTCGCTGGCCGTTCTACATCATGGTCAAGCCTGCAAGAGCACATACCCGCTTTGAAAAAGCAAGAATTATTGGCGCACGCGCACTTCAAATAAGTATGGGAGCACCTTTATTTGTCTCAGAAGATGAATTAAGAGAAGAGTTTTCAGGAGAATTAATTCAACTTTATGGGGTTGATGAAGCTAAAGAAAGGGTAGTATTAGATCCAATGAAAATTGCAACTCTAGAATATCTTAAACATAGAATACCAATTGATGTTGAACCACATCTTGATGAATAAAACATAATTATATCTATGACTAATAGGTCGTGAGATAATGAGATTCGGAAGAGTCAGCGTTGAAAAACTGACTGCGGTTATTATTGGGATCACAGTTTTAGTAATCGCTGCTGGAGGAGTTATTCGAATCTATGATGCGGGAGAGTCATGTCCTGATTGGCCAACATGTTTTGGAACATGGGGTTTCGATATCTCTGAAGAAGAACAAAAAGAATGGTTTGATGAAAATCCAAGTGAGATAGACTCTAGGGGATCTAGTCATACATATACTTCGTTTCAGATATTTACTGAATGGATACATAGGCTACTTGCAGGAGCCTTGTTGGGTCCACTAGTAATTTTAAACTGGTGGATCATAAGGAAAGATCAGGAGTTAACTAATGAAGTTAAATTAGCTTCATTAATTTCAGTTTTATTGATAGGGTGGCAGGGATTCTTAGGTTATGTCACTGTAAGATTAGATAATTTACATTGGAGTGTCGCACTACATTTATCCTCTGCACTACTATTTTTGATGTCATTGATTTGGATTTGGTTGGCTACGGTAAGAGATAAGGAAGATATTCCTAAATGGATAGAATTTGATCCGATATTGGCTAAAAGATGGACAAATCGAATTGCATTATTATCATTTGGTACTTTCTTGACTCTTTTTCTCGGAGTTTTTGTTTCAACCACTCCTGGAGCTAACCAAGGCTGTGGAGTTTCAGGATTCCCTGAATCTTGGCCACTATGTAACAACTCAATATATGAGAAAGTAGTAGACTTTGAGGCTCAGTCTCAAATCTTACATAGACTTTTAGTTAGTATAGTAGGAACTATCCTAATTTTCACATGCTATATTATTTGGAAAGAAAATAAAGAAGGGGAATATGGTTCATTGTTATGTAAATGGATTTGGGCATCATCCATTCTATATCTAATAAATGTTGGATTAGGCGGTCTATACGTACTTTCAGCCAAAATAGAAGGATTTGAAATTGTCTATTTCGAACTACTATCATTAGTTCACCTGATGATGGCGTCATTAGTATTTATCATAATAACAAGTATACTTTTGACTATCAAAGTAGTGACTCTACATGAGAAAAAGCATGTTATAAATGATAATATTGTTCAATGACTTTCAAAGACTATTAGCAATAGGAGTGAATATGTCAGAGACAAGGGCACTCATGAAGTCGCTCTTTTATTTGACGAAACCAAGAGTTGTTGTACTATTGCAAATTACAGCTATGTGTGCAATTCTATGTCATGATTTAATCGAATCGAGTAAGATAAATCAAGATACATTAGAAATTATGTTCATTGTATTTGTTGGAGGATATCTAACTGCAGGGGGTGCAAACTGTATCAATATGTGGTACGATAGAGATATTGACCCAATTATGATTAGAACTTCCAAAAGACCCTTGTCTGTCGGAGACATTAGTCCACAGAAAGCTCTTTTATTCGGAATTTCAATCTCAATAATTGGTACTTTATGGCTACTAGAATTGGCAAATCAGGTAGCTGCTTTCTGGGCATTATTTAGTATTCTATTTTATGTATTTATTTATACAATTTGGCTAAAAAGAACCAGTGTTCAGAATATAGTTATTGGGGGTATTGCCGGTTCTACGCCTCCAGTAATTGGATGGGCTGCTGCAGAAGGAGAGCTTGATTTAGTGTTAAGTTCAACTGGAGATTTTATCAATTCTATTTTTAACATTGGAGGATATATGCCTTGGTTCATGTTTCTATTAATTTTTTTATGGACCCCGCCACATTTTTGGGCTTTAGCATTGTACAGATCTGAAGAATATGAAAAAGTAGGGGTACCTATGATGCCCAATGTTAAAGGTAAAGAAAGAACATTAATTGAAATGAAAATATATACTATATTATTGGTATTACTGTCATTAACAACACCATTAGCATATCAAGAGCCAAACAATTGGTCTGAACTCCCGAGTTTGGACTTAGTTACCTCTCTTATTATAGTTAATAGTCTAATTTTGAGCATTTGGTATGGAGCAACAGTATGGAGAATAAATACTAAGGAAAATAATAATCAAAATAATAGAATGCCTACTGCCTCACATTCATTTTTTGTATCTCTAACTTATCTAGCTGCAATGTTTATAGTTTTAGTATTAACTAGCAGTAATTTCATCATAAGTGGGAGTATAATGAGCAGTTTATTTATCCTATACATAATTTTCAGAAAAAGAGGTAACAAGGAATAATTAGGGATTCTTCCCCGATGGATTCAAGCACTTGACAGATAGTTGGAAAGCAAAATAGGTGGTGGCCAGATGGATGAGAAGGACTTAATTTTTGATTGGAATGCTATTGACTATGACATTGAGAGGAAATCATCAAATCATCCACATGATGTATGGTTTGATGATGAAACTCTAAGAGATGGTTTGCAAAGTCCCAGTGCTAGAAATCCAACTATTGATGAAAAAATTGAGTTAATTGATTATATGGAAAAATTAGGGATTCAGAAAGTTGATTTAGGATTACCAGGTGCTGGACCATTTCATGTCAAACACATTGATTCAATGCTAACACACATGACTGAGAATTCATATGAATTGAGACCCGGATGTGCAGTTAGAACTGTTGTTGACGATATTAGACCTTTAGTCGATTTACAGGCAAAACATGAAACACAAATCCAGGCAAGCGCGTTTCTAGGGACTAGCCCAATCCGTCAATATACCGAAGGTTGGGATATGGATAGAATTTTGTCTACTGCTGAGAAAGCTGTAACATTCGCAGTTGATAATGATATACCGGTAATGTTTGTCACTGAAGATACTACTAGAAGTAAACCCGAAGAAATAAAACAAGTTTACACAAGAGCAATTGAGTTGGGAGCTGACAGAATATGTGTCTGTGATACATGCGGTCATGTCACCCCTAATGGCGTTAGAAAATTACTCGATTTTATTCAAAACGAGGTGATTACTGACTCGGGAGTAAAAAGAAGAGATATCGAAGTAAACTGGCATGGTCACCAAGATAGAGGCCTAGGAGTTGCAAATAACTTAGCAGCGGTTGAAGCAGGTGCAGATGTAATACATGGAACTGCTCTTGGAGTTGGGGAGAGGGCAGGTAATGCACCTATAGACCAAACCTTAGTGAATCTGAGTTTAATGGGAATAATCAATAATGATTTAACCTCATTGAATGATTACATGCGCAAAGCGAATGAATATATTGAAGTTGCTTTACCAAGAAATTATCCTGTATTTGGGAAGGATGCATTTGAAACTGGAACAGGAG
>DAFS01000012.1:0-2462 GCA_002495525.1 Euryarchaeota archaeon UBA89
AATAATTAATTTCTTTGAAGGTATGGCATCCTCTGACAATATTATTGTGTCACTTCTAGGAACGATTATAGCGAGTTTGATTCAATTTGCATGGTGGATGACCACTTTCTTTGTAATTCCAATTATTGTTCTAGAAAAAAATGGAGTATTCGAAAGTTTGAAAGAAAGCCCAGAGTTATTTCAGAAAACTTGGGGAGAGAATATTGTTGCAAGTATGGGTACTGGAATCATTAATTTCTTAGTGATATTATTTATAATTATTATTTGTTTACCCCTTTTGTTACTAGGAGAAATAGGAGTTGCTCTAGGCTTCATAATAATCGTCGCAGGTATAACATTATCTTCTCTTTTCTTTACTGCTTGTGATGCAGTCAATAGAGCCTCAATGTACTATTATGCAAAGACTGGGGAGGAAGTTCCCCTAGCCCAAAAGTATGGTTTAGACGTCTGGTAATCACTTGCTCTTTGTTTCACCATTGTGATATATGTTAGAGATTTCGACGATTATAAAGCAGAGGTACCCGAGCGGTCAAAGGGGCTGGGATGAGGTCCCAGTGCGTAGTGCTTCGCAGGTTCAAATCCTGCCCTCTGCACCATAACTAATATCTAAATTTAATTTGTTGTGCCAGTGTAATAATCATAAATCATGCCCTTGAGGAGTGAATAATGGTGACTGTCGCTGATGTAGAGAATGCCCAGAAAGCATGGGGAGAAGGTGTTGTAGATATCGCTGCGGCACATAGTTCTGAAGGAGATTATATCGGACGGGCGCGTTTACATGTTGAATCATTATATGCATACGATATTTCACCTGTCTTGTTTAAACCTACTTTCGCTATTGAAGAACAATTTCGCCCGACCTTTGAAGGTGCTCTATCATATTTCGTTGCAGAAAACGGTGTGTGCCCTGAAGACAAAGGTTTTGCAATTAAAGGTTGGACAAAAGTACGATTTGAGAATGAAAACGTAATTATTGACGAAGGAAAGGCTATGGCAATGGGCAACTATTTTTTCACAAACTCAAAAGGAGAAGAGGTCAAAGTAGAGTATTCCTTCGGTTACATGACAGATTCAGAAGGAAATTTACGCATCAATCTGCATCACTCTTCAATGCCTGCTAGCATTGAATGAATTTCTAGTATATTGTTCCTGTATTAACTACTGGAGTGGTATCTGTTTCAGAACAAAGAACGACTAGTAAATTACTCACCATAGTGGCTTTTTTATCTTCGTCTAATTCAATAATTTTCTTTGAGCTGAGTTGTGTCAATGCTTCTTCAACCATACCTACTGCACCCTTAACTATCTCTGTTCTTGCTGCCACTACTGCGCTAGCCTGTTGGCGACGTAGCATTGCTTGTGCAATTTCTTGAGAGTAAGCAAGATGGCTTATTCTAGCTTCAAGAACTTCAATTCCTGCTTGCTTAAGTCGATCTTCAACAGATGCTTGTAGAAGTTCTGCGATTTCTTCCTGATGACTGGATAGAGAAATTCCTCCAATATCCTTGTCCTCAATTATATCGTATGGGTAAGCAGTTGCCATTGCACGAAGTGCGGCTTCGCTCTGAATCTGTACATAATGATCATAGTGATCTACTTCGAAAAGTGCTTCCGCTGCATCAAAAACCCTCCAAACTACTACTGCACCGATATCAATCGGATTAGCATTGACATCGTTAACTTTCAATCTAGCAGACTCAAAATTTCTTATACGCAAAGAGATTTTTTGTTTGTAATAAAAAGGATTAAGGAAAAAGTGAAACCCTTCTTTATTCACTGTTCCTGAATACTTTCCAAAAAACTGTACTGTTGCTGCTTCGTTTGGTGCAATTATAATGTAACTATTCCAATATATTAGCCAAAGAGGTCCTGTCAATATTATGACTAAAAACGCAAGTCCGGCAAGGGCAGGTTCACTTGACCCGAGAGTTCCCATCAGTAATAAATTGATAAATCCAAGAACAAATATATGGACAAATATTCCTAAAAAACCATTCAATGTTTTTTTCTCAAAATCCTGTGTAATATTCTCTTTCCTTCTGACTATGTCGCTCATTATCCTTCCCTCTAACTTCAAGATAAAGGTTGGCACTAAATACTTATACCAATATATGTAGAAATATTACAGAAAAGTTGGTCTAGTTTATAACTACAAGTACATGTAGATACTTTATGCACATAGCGGGGAAAATTTTTCTTGGACTTGGATTATTGATTACATTGGCCGGAGTTGTATTGGCAATTGGGGGAGGTTCGAGTCTAAATGATGCTGGAGATTGGGACGTAGAGGAAAAAAGTGACTTTAGCGGAACTGCAGGAGTTACAACCTATTCTTTCAGTGAAGAAATAATTGTAATGGTTAGTGACGATGTGAGATGTGATGAATTTACTTTCACTATGACAAATGAATCTGGAGAAGATCATGTGACTATCGACTGTGAAGAAGATGGTGAAAAACCATA
>DAFS01000012.1:2805-4355 GCA_002495525.1 Euryarchaeota archaeon UBA89
GGATGGGAAGATGATCCTGATGGCTGGTACCATATGGCTACTATTTCCGCATGGAACTATAATGCTGGTGAATATACTATTGAATCAAATGAAGATTATGAGCTTGTTCCAATGTGGGAAGTATTGTTTGATGAAGTTGGAGAGGCAGTGGGTGGCATCTTTGCGACCGCTGGAGGAATAGGGACTGCTTGCTGCGGGATATTCTTCCTGCTGCTAGGCGGAATATTCGCATTGGTCTTGAAAGAGCCTAAGAAAACACAAATTACAGGCCCTGGTAGCTTTACCACCGAATAATTATTCTGATTCTTGAAACCGTTTAGTTCAACAAGACGCTGTGGTTCCGGGTAATATGGAACGAACCGGCGTCGCCAGTTTACTTGTGCTGCTGATGTTGTCTGCACCACTAACTGGATGTTTTGCTGATTCTGAGAATATGCCAGGAGAAGGAGATTTAGAAGTTAATATATCATCAATGGAGGGTGGTTTCTTCCAAGATATGGTGTTATCTGCCTCTAGTTCTATGTCCGTTTTTGTTCCTTACTTAATTATCGAAGATGGTAACAATTATGTCCAAAACTCTACAATTATTGATTTACAAAAGGGGGATTCTGTCACATTATCAATTTTAGCACCACCAAGAACTGAAAATATGGTTATCATAATCGGAGAATTTGGGAGAGACTTTTGGCCAATTCGAGATCAAGATGAATCTTGGATGACTTGGATAAACAGAGGAGGAGATATAGATAATTCGAATAATGGAATTGAGAGAATTGCAGCATCTGAAAATAGTACATACGATACTGTAGACCATAGTTCTGAAACAGGAGGTTCGGTGATTGTTAAAATTATACCAATTAATCGGCCAATGTCCTTATCCAAAGATGAAGGCGGAATTCATTCTACTGGCATTGTTGATGGTAGAAGTGTATACGAACGATTGTTTGAGATGAGTGACCCAACTGATTCTTTTGACATTGTAGACGGTAAAGAAGGATACTACGACAGGTGGGCGGGTCAGGGAAATCCTGCTTACGAAGATGCTGCCCAATATCTAATTAGTGAAATGACCGGTTTTGGTTTAGAAGTAATTGGTCATAGATACGAATTCACAGATATTACGGGTTCTCAGAATCCAGAAGCATACAATATTTGTGCATATAAATGGGGAACAGAAGTTCAGAACGAGTGGTTAGTTTTTGGAGCTCATTTTGATGTTGCACCTCCTGTCAATGGAGTGCTATTAGATCCTCATATAATTGGTGAAAGGACATATGGGACTAGAGTAGGAGCGTACGACAATACGGCAGGCACTTCAATGGTTATGGAAACTGCAAGGGCACTGGCTGATTTTGAGAGTAGGAGAACTATGGTTTTCTGTCTTTGGTCAGGTGAAGAAGGTGGAAAAAGAGGGTCGGATTATTGGACAGAATACTATGTTGGCGAAGATAATCCTGATGTGACCATTACTAACTACATCAATTTAGATATGGCTGGAGTTAATTGGCCAGGAGGCGGAGGGGCTCCTCATGGAGATCCTGATCCGGCTA
>DAFS01000044.1 GCA_002495525.1 Euryarchaeota archaeon UBA89
GCCAATGCTGTTCGAGTCTCATCTGAATCAGAGCCAGGCCGTGCACGTTTGGCAATGGAGGCATTCTCTAGAGCTATGGAAACAATTCCCAGTGCTCTCGTAGAAAACTCGGGTAACGATGTACTTGATAGCATCCTTGAATTGAGAGCGGCAACCAGAAATCAAGAGCACTTTATGGGNNGGATGTAAAAAACCGGGCTTAGTTACTGTAGAAGTTGGTGGTGCAGGAGAGATTGCTTCAGAAGAAATAATTAGGGGATTGCACGATGGACTTAGGGCAGTATCACTAGCAATTGAGGATCAAGAAATTCTTCCAGGCGGAGGAGCAATACATAGTAGAATTGCCAATGCTGTTCGAGTCTCATCTGAATCAGAGCCAGGCCGTGCACGTTTGGCAATGGAGGCATTCTCTAGAGCTATGGAAACAATCCCGGGGGCTCTCGTAGAAAACTCTGGTAACGACGTACTTGATAGCATCCTCGAATTGAGAACGGCAACCAGAAATCAAGAGCACTTTATGGGGATTGATGAGAATGGGAAAATATCAGTTATTGATAGAGCATGGCATCCTCGTACAGTAATCACGGAATCGTTACAATTAGCATGTGAGACCACAATTGGGATGCTAAGAATCGACCAAGTAATTTCCTCTCGGGGCGATTGAAAGAACCTCTTACAAACACTTCAAGTCCTATGCTCCTACGCCTTGATATGGCAGCACCACGCGCCCTACTAAGTGTCTGGGAAAAATCAGGAATCGAACCCCTCGCAATCTCATTATCAGAAATGGGTTGGGAGATTTTATCGACGGGAGGAACATCCCGAAAACTTAGGGAAGCTGGAGTTAATGTAATCGACGTTAGTGAAGCAACAGGGCATCCAGAATGTTTTGATGGAAGAGTCAAAACTCTCCATCCTGCGGTGCATGGAGGAATTTTAGTCAGAAGAGATAGAAAAGACGATATGAAAACACTGAATGAATTAAATTACTCTACGATTGATTTAGTTTGTGTCAATCTTTACCCTTTCGAATCAGTAGCCGCAAAAGAGCCTCCTGTATCTGATTCAGAATTAATTGAGATGATAGATATCGGAGGCCCGACAATGATTCGTTCGGCAGCTAAAAATCATAAGGATGTCTTAGTTTTAACCAATGAATCCCAATATCAAATGGTTATCAATGCCCTGAAAGAAACAGGGGGCGATCCTTCTCCAATTAGCTCCGAAATTAAAAAACAATTATCTCTAGAAGCTTTCCAATGTACAGCAGCTTATGATGCCGCAGTGAGTACTGAATTAGAGAAGAGATTTATCGGAGGAAAAACTCCAAACCGTCTCCATTTCGCCACTGAGAAAGGTACTTCTTTGAGGTATGGAGAAAATCCTCATCAACCCGCCTCTTTCTATCCTGCATCTTCTGCCACAGGCCTCAATGGTTTAGCAGCAGCTATCCAGCATGGGGGTAAAGCCCTATCTTTCAATAATTATTTGGATTTAGATGGAGCATTGAGAATAGCTCGAGGGTTATTGAAAGATATGCAAGGAAAAAAGAATCATGGATGTGTAATAATCAAGCACACAAATCCTTGTGGAGTGGCTATAGATTCGTCACAAAAAAATGCTTGGAAAAATGCCTTAGCTAGCGACTCAGAAAGTGCATTTGGGTGTGTAGTGGCTTTCACATCATTAGTCGAAAAGGAAACTGCAGAAGAAATCGGAGGGCATTTCTTAGAATGTATAATTGCACCTGGCTTTAGTGAAGAAGCGTTAGAGATATTATCGTCAAAGAAAAATCGAAGAATGCTTACACTATCTCAGTTCTTACCTAGAGAAGACGAACTCAGAATTAGGCAATTAGATGGCGGATGGGTTGCTCAAATCCAAGGTCCTCCGAGTGTCGATTGGGACTCTGTTAAATGCGTTACAAAAACTAAAGGAACTTCGGAATCAATATTATTAGCAAGATTTGGCTCAACAGTCCTTTCTGAGGTTAAATCAAATTCAGTAGTCTTGGTTGCTCAAACAAATACAGGATTTGCAACAGTAGGTGTTGGCCCCGGGCAGACTAGTCGAGTTGAGGCAGTAAGAATTGCAGCAAGAAGAGCGGGAGATAGGGCAGTAGGTTCCATGATGGTCTCCGATGCGTTTTTCCCTTTCCGAGACGGTATCGATACTGCGAATGAAATCGGCGTGACTACAGTGGTACAACCCGGGGGCTCAATTAGAGACCAAGAGTGCATTGACGCTGCGGACGAACATGGAATCTCTATGTTTTTCACTGGTCAAAGATTATTCTTACACTAAGAATTCAACAAATTTTGTTAATACTAAATTAAGAAAATTAAATTTTAAAATTGTATGAAAATATACAAGTATACTTAAGTCAAAAATATAAAATTAAACAGACATTCATTAATCAATCATTTCAACGTACAACAATGCACGCAGGACACATACTAACAATACTAATTGGTTTCTACGCTTCTTTCGCTGTTGCAGTGATGAGTGTTACGCCATTATTAGGTTGATCAACTAAACTCAATCATCTCACACTTACTTTGCCTTGCTTGAAAGCTTTGCGCATAGAAAAAGACATCATCTTACTACCTCTGCGATATTTATGCAGGAACTCCTCCTAATCTCTATTGGAGCCTTTATTGCTGCTGCTCTAACAGTACCTGCAGGTTTTGGGCTTTCGACATTATTGACTCCCTTGGTATTATTCGTTTTACCAGTCCATGAAGCTGTTGCTGTCGTAGCAATAGTTCATTGCGCCCATAATGCAGGAAAGTTTCTTTCACTTCGGGAATCAGTTGATTTTTCCGCATTTAGGAGATATGGCGTTTGGTTGGTAGTCGGCGCAATTATAGGAGCTTTACTTCAAAATCAGGTTCCGAGCGACCCTCTGCTATTGTTAGTCGGCATGTTTCTAATCATACTGCCAATTCTCTCAATTAGTGAAAGATGGACAGGATATAAAATCCCCGAGGCTAATGATCAGATAGGAGGTTTTGGTTCAGGATTTATGGGGGGACTGTCTGGCCATCAGGGAGCATTAAGAGCGATGTTTCTGACAAGACGATTACCCGATAAAATGGCTTACGCAGCAACTGCTAGCGTACTTGCTCTTTGTGTTGATTTATCTAGAATACCTGTCTATATATTCTTTAGAAGTGACGAGATAGTCAATCATTTAACTCTAACAACAGTTCTTGTTATATCTGCTCTAATTGGCGTCAGAGTGGGTAAAAGATGGCTCCAGTCGTTAAAATCATCCCAAATTCATAACATGGTAATGTTTGGCATAATTTCTAGTGGGATATTCTATATTATGGAAGCCTTAAGCTAACCATCTCTCTTGTGTTTTAGAGCTTTTACCAATTCATCTAAAGTCTCAAAAATTATTGTTACAACACTAATATGGTCACAGTCTTGACATATGAAACGTTTCCCAGTCTCATAGCCCATGTAAGGCACAATACGTGGACTGAAGCAGTTTGAACAAACTTCAATATTTTTCAATTCCTTATCTTTACTCATTTTCATCAGACCTATTCATTAGATTCTCTAAATAGTCTGACTGCAGCTATTTTCTTTTGTATATTTGATTCAATAAGACTACATATTTCCTCTACGTTTTCTGCTTTCAAAGATAATGTTTGAGCCTCGATAGAATCCAAGATTAATGCAGCTAATTTCCATAACGATTTTACATCTGGGATTGGAAACATGCTATTCACTTCATTATCGATATCAAGATCTGTAACTTCCATTTCGTTAATTTCAGCGATTGTTTCAATATATGATTTCCAAAGAGAAAGTATGTAATTCCATCGTTCACTATTAATTTCTCCTGTGAGTTCTGGTACAACTTCCACGATTCCTCTAACGTATAGTTTCCCTTCGGGGAATTCATCAATATATTCTCCAACCAGTTCATCGACTGATGGAAATATACTATTGAAGAATTCTGGCTCTAAAGCCGGTTCAATAAGTGAATTTATACGGAATCTTTTACCACCATTAGCTAAGTATAGTAAATTAGAACCCTGTTCCTGAAATTGATTAATTTCCACTAGTACCCCCACATCATAAGGCACTGACACACCATTTAATTCAGGCATTGATAGATTTGAAATTACATGGCCATAGGGCAATCCATCCAACACAATATCATCAAGCATTTGTTTATATCTTGGTTCAAAAACCCTCATCATCATTTGATCTTCTGGTAGAAGAAATGTATCTAATGTGAATAAAGGAACAATAGTTTCTCCTTCTTTCAACATAGGAATATTACTCGAATTAAAAATTTCCATTTTCAGCCCTCCTACTAACAATTGCTCCTGTAATCAACGAAGTAAGAAGTAATATTGCAGAGAAACCAGGTACAGATTTCTCCTCTTCTTTTACTTCCTCTTCAGTTACTATCAGAGGATTGACTATAATTTTTCCAACCATATTCGCAGATTCATGTGGTTCACAGACAAAATCATAAGTCCCATTTGTCCCAATTTCGAATTTAAATGAATAATCGACATCTCTTTGGGGATTACCCGAATCAAAGACGCCATTACTTTCTACAGCGTTGTGAGCCAACAGTTGTCCCTGCCAGAAGAAACGAACTGTATCTCCTTCAGTAATTGTTACTTCAGAAGGTGAAAATTGTAAATTTGTACTATCTACGGTAATAATTACTTCTTCTTCAAGAGATACGACCCCTCCTTCTTCAGATATTACAGATACACTAAAAATAGTGCTTACACAGAACAAAAGTAGCAAAACATAAGCCAAAAACCCTCGTTTCATATATATCGAGATTAGAATTGACGTATGAACTAATGTTTTATTATTTCTGTGAAAATTTCATACCCTAGTCTTAACTTTCATTCCGACGTACCAAACACCAATTAATCCCACTAAAAGTATTGTTGCAGTTCCAAAGCCGGGATCTGCTCCATTCCATGAAGAAAAATCATTCCATGTTCCATCGCCTTTAGTAGAAACTAACCATACGAAGTAAGAAGATATAGAAGTCATTACTAAGATCATAATAACTACGCTATATTTAGCATGTTTAGGTATTGTTTTTCCTGTGGCATAGTAATCAAATATAGCACTCCCAAAATAAGGATTTGTTAGTGTTTTTCTGAATAATTTCTCACTAGATAATGAAAATAAGAATGCTGCAGGAACTGCCCACGATACCGTAGGCCAACCTGGCACCCATATCCCAATTATCGCAAAAAAAATGAATAATAAACCCGTACCTAGGTATAGTTTACTTCTCAAGGGACTACTAGAAACACAGTATTTTTCGACCACTTGGTCTACCGTTTCTAGTTTATCCATAAGATTCCGACCTAACATCATGCCATAAATGAATATGCCTTAGTTCTCCAGACAATTGCAAACTCTCAAGCGGATACACCCTTTCCGATAAGCATGGGTGAACCATACATACGCCCTCGTAAAGGTTCAATCGAAAAACCATTGCGAATTGCGGTTCTAATATCTGGTAGTGGTTCAGGTTTACTTGCTTTACTAAATCATCAACAATCAAATAAAAGTCCACATAGTACAAAATTAATTATTTCAGATAATGAAAACGCTGGAGGTTTACGCCATGGTGAAGATTTTGCTATACCTGCTGTAGCAATTCCTCTACCGGATTTCGCCGACAAATCTCAGCAGAGAAAAATACATGAGAATCTAATTCATGATATGTTAATCGATTCTAATATTGAACTTGTAGTTTTGAGTGGCTACATGCGAATTTTGACATCTACATTTGTCAGTAAATGGAAAGGTAGACTAATAAATATCCATCCTTCTCTGTTACCAAAATATCCTGGCGCCCATGCTCATCGAGATGCATTGGCAGATGGCGCTAAAATCACTGGCTGTACAGTGCATTTAGTCGACGAAGGTGTAGATACTGGAGAGATAATTGCTCAAGAAGAAGTCGAAATATTGAATGGAGATACAATAGAAAAATTACAAGAGAGAGTGAAAAAGATCGAACATGAATTATACCCTAAGATTCTGGATATTTTCTGCTCACAAAATGTTTGAATTAGGTGCATTTTTCTAAAATCTCTTGTAAAGAAATTTCTTTAAAGACCCCTATTTTCAGGTTATAATCATCTAAATCCATATCTCCAATAGCCAAACGGTGAATTGAAACCACATAGTTCCCTAATGTGTCAAACATTCTTCGAATCTGCCTCTTCTTCCCTTCATCAATTGTCAATATTGCGAGGTCTACATCTTGAAGAGTTATTCCAGCAGGTCTTGAAATATATTCTTCAGTATGATATTCTTCAATTATTCGTATCGCAATTCCATTTCTAATAGCTGCAATTTCTTCTTCAGTAATTTCTAAATCTGTTTTAACCAGATATTTTTTTCGGATATGATTTTTAGGATTTGTTATGTTATCTACTATTTTTCCATCAGTAGTCACTAGCAAGAGCCCAGTAGTGTCTTCATCTAACCTCCCAACGGTGACCAATGATTGATAGATATTTTTTGATAGTTGATTCTCGAATAATTCGAATATGGATTTTTTCCCCAATTCTTTTTCTTGACTATTCAATCTGGAACAAATATATCCTGAAGGTTTATTCACTAAAAAATAATGATTTTTGATAGGTAATTTTAGTACTTTACCTTGGTAAGATACAACTTTTGTATTTGGATTAAATTCAAACTTAATATCTTTCATTATTGAATCATTGATCTGAATTTCCCCACCCCATATTGCTTCTTTAATATCTCTTTTAGAGGAAAACTCACCACATTTAGAGAGGAATTGATGTAATCTCATTTTCATATATCAGTACCAAATTCAACTAAATTACCAACTGACTCGAATAGACTAGGACCACTTCCTAAGTAATACATGCCACCTGTTTTACTGCGAGAATCTTCTGGTTGAGAATTATTTCCTGTAGCACAAACTCCAGTACAGCCATCAGCAAATGCAACGTACACTCGACCGTCTTTATCGATATGTAAATCATTAAAATCTAGTAAGTTTCTATTCGATCCACCAATATCTCTACAATCTCCACTATTGAGGCATATACTTCCAATTTGCACTGGATCTGGAGAGACTCTCACGGTATGGAAAATAGGATTCGCATCTAGTGCATTGAGACTGTATGTAATATACAAGTGATAGCTTACATTATTGTTGGCATAATGTGGATTCCCATCCCATTCTTGACCATCAATATCTGGGTTCCCTAACTCACTTGAATTCTCACTGCCCAGGTATGTAATTGCAATACGCCCCGGATCTCCAGCATCAATTTGTGGAAAAGTTGTAGAAATTACTTCAATAGGACTAATTCGTATACTTTCCTGCTCCCAATTATCTCCAGAATCTGTACTTCTTGAGAGATATATGCCAAAATCACCACCTGTCCAAATGTGATAAGCGTTAGAATCAGAATCAGTAGCAACTTCAGAATTTTTACGAGGATATGGAGTTCCTACATCTTCCCCCATTGTACGAGTTTCCCAAGAATACCCATTATCTTTCGAGAAAATTATAGCAGGAGTTTCTACCCTTGGAGTGACATATACTGTTCCATCGGGAGCGGTTGTAATTGCTCCATGTAAACCTCCATCTCCAGTTGCCAATCCGAATATTTGTCCACCAACTTCGAATGTTGCACCACCGTTAAAGCTGGTATGGCAAAATATACCAAGTAATTTATTGTAACAAAAGTATACTGCCTGCTCATAAATCGGAGACAAGCCACCTGGAATTCCATATCCTTCATCAACCCAAGGTCCAGTTGCAAGTTTGATGTGGTCATTTAATGGAATAGGTCCAGAATCATGTGGATTACCTAACCAACTTTCCCCATCATTATCCGACCATCCTATCCATGTTGATTCTAAACCCATCATGTGTATATTAAACACACGATCAGTAACAGGATCAACCCAACCATATGGGTCACTGGTAAATGGTGCTTGAGTAAAATCTGCAACATTATTCCAAGTTAGACCGTGATCGCATGATCGCATCGGTTTTTCCAATGCAATAAAGAAAATACAGCCACTAGATGTAACTCCAATACTCGGTTCCGGGCCATCTTCTCCCACATCACTGAATACAAAGTTTAGAGGTAGAGGAGGAAGTTCTACTGATAATCCATCTGAGTTTGTAACAAAAACCCGAATATCTTCTTCAGTTTCATCAATAATTTTTTGACTATTATCATCTAAATGTAAACATCCAGAAAGCGTCATTGCACACATCATTAGACTGACAAGAATAGCACGTGTACGAGCGCTCATATCACTGCCCCGATAGAGGATTATGTTATTCTTTCCTTCACGAATCATTCTCTGACGCCGGGGATTGATTCTTAAGCACCTAATTATTCGATAAAAATATGAATAGAATAATTGTAGTCTTAGCCAGTTTGTTAATTGTGACGACCCCTCTTGCCGGATGTCTCGATGAAGCTGCTTTGGAAGACCTAATTGACGATATCGTCGGCTGTATGGATAATGAAGCTAAAAACTTTGATGAAAACGCCACAACTGAACTTGTAGGAAATTGTATTTATGCAGCATCGATGGAAGCATTCATGGATGCAATGAATCAAGAGATAGATATTCAATCTATGCTGAATCAAAGCACAACTGCAGGCTATTCAATGTCAATGACGACCCCTATGGGTGATGAATTGGGAGATATGGGTGACGCTACAATGATGATGAATATTGAAGAAACTGTGATGGTTAATATGTCTGCAAATGCAGCGCATGTTTCTATAGCAATGAGTATTCCAATGGTATTTTCTTCTACAACAACAATGACACAAGTTGGAGAAGTTGTAAATGTGCATCATAAGCTAGATGGCATGTTGGTTACTGATATGGGTGCAGAAACTATTGATGATAAATATCAGACTAGAGACATGGCTCCTAATGTAATGGATTGGGTGATTCCAATGTTAGCTGACTCAGTGGCCAGTGATATGGGCGATGACGACTCTGAAGACGCTGAAGACGATTTAATTGATGAAGAGTGGGATATGGATTCTGCAACAATTTCAGTAAGTTTCGATTTAGAAACAAACAGCCAAACAATGGACTTATCCACAGCTATGGATAATGGATCTATGATGAATCTTTCAGTTAAGATTGATGAGAACTCAGAATTAATGTCATATTCAATGGTTATGACTGATGAAAATGGTTCTTCTATGCACATGTCTTACGTCTTGATGTGGGGTGATGCTGTAGTAATTACAGTAGACCCAACTCTCTCGAAGACAGCTATTCCAGTACATTGGGATGGCTTACCTGATCTCAATAATCACGATGATGACGATTGGGGCGATGACGACCACGGCGATCATGACCATGATAACGATGATTCTGATAATGAGCCTGACATGTGGATGTGTGACAATGGTGAAGAAATACCGGAAGACTGGGTAAATGACGGGGTGGAAGATTGTTCAGACGGCTCAGATGAGTACGATAACGATAATTCTGATGATGACTGGGATGAGGAGCCAAGAAATTTATCTCTTACAGTAGCCAATAATCAAACCTTTGAGGCGCCATTAAGTGATTTTTCAATCCAATTCTTAACTTGTAATTCTGATGTTAGATCTGAGTGTAGTGTAGAAGAAAGTGCTAGCCTTACTGTTCTAATGGGGCAGATGGGCAACTCTAGTTATGTATACATAGATGTAGATGCAGATGGCATGATTTCTGCTGGTGATACATTAGAAATTACAAACATGAGTTCAAATTTTGATTTTGATTTGTATGACGCATGGTCAGGTAGTTATGTTTCTGATTCGAAAGTCAATGGGCCAAATATGCCTGGATTTGGAGGAATACTTGCAACTATCAGTATGTTGGCTGCAGCGTTCCTACTACCGCGAAGAGATGATTGAATTACTCATCATTGAATACTTCAATTTCTACGTTACGTTTTACTAAATCTGTGAATTTAGATGTGTAACGAGTAGCTCTCACTACATGATTATCAATCCAGTGATAATTTCCTCCTCGTGGCTTCCCCATTAACAGAGAATGATACCTGAATCCCTTTTCATCAAGCCATATCTCTGTAACTTCCCTATGATCTTCAGTCCGTGCAGTAAAGAAACAAATATGATGTCCTTCGACATACCACCTGTTAATTGTTTCAATAGCATCCGGATAGGCTTCAGCAGTGGCCATTCTTTCAGGCTCTTCATTAGGTATGTCTTCACCTACCGTTCCATCTATATCAATGAGATAATTTTTTTTCCCCGGTGGAAGAACCGGACTCACTTTATTCCCATGCTCATCTAAACTCTCGACTAACTTATCCATGTGTTCCGCATTGTAAGAATGTAGATTAATAAGATGGTGAGAGATGTTGGAATTACTGAATTATGGAAATCATTATTCTTTATTATTACATTTCATATCCGTATTCCGAAGCATTATGAACAGACCCTTAGACGGAGTATCGTGCCAGGAGCATATGACAGAAGTCGTAAATCTGCTGTGGTTAGGAGTATTTCTTCTAATTATAGTAGTGCTATGTCAAGTTATTTTGGTACAAAAATACCCGACCCAGAAGAAGCATTGGGCTCTCATAATGCCTACATCACCGCCCTTCGGGCACACGGTACTGAAGTAACTGTTTTACCAGAGCTGCCTAAATTTCCAGATAGTTGCTTCGTTGAAGATACTGCTGTTATGGTTGATACTAAGGCGATAATACCGAACATGGGGCACCCTTCTAGAGAGGGAGAACAACAGGCAGTAATAGATCATATGAGTAATTTTACTGAAATCATCCGAATGCCGAAAGGTGCAAAATTAGATGGCGGCGATGTAGTATTTTTTGATGACAAATATCTTGTGGGAATTTCAACAAGAACAAATAAGGAAGGTGCGGAATTTATTTCCACTTTCATCAAAGAAGACGGTTACGACGTTGAATTAATTAATGTTCCAGATACTACCTTGCATTTGACAACAGTATGCTCATCGCCCAGAGAAGGCACCATTATTGCTGCAGAAGGGCACCTAAAGGAAAATCAGATTTCACACTTTGCCGAAGAAATTATTTGGATACCAAATAATGAAACTTATGCCTCCAACACAATCGGATATTCAAATGACAGGTTAATTATTGCAGGAGGTTTCCCTAAAACAAAGAATATTCTTCAAAATGAGGGATTCAGACTAATGTCTGTTGACATGAATCCAATAATGCAAGCAGACGGCTCTCTCACCTGTCTGTCTGTTTTTACATCATAATTTGTATAAATTAACTTGAGTCGATATTCCGATATCAGAACTTTATTCTTGACCAGCGAGGAATGCACATTCTACGAGTCCCCATGGGAAAAGTATCAACCTAAGTGCGAATTCCACAATCTCATTATATCCTCTGTCCCTCAATCTTCCTACTGAAACAGAAATTCCAATCCATACAACCATCAAAGTAAATATCATACTTACGATGTCTACTATCCCATCACTAAAGAACGAAGCAATAGTCAGAATAATTCCAACTACAATTTGAACTATAATTAGTCCTAACGTCCATCCCCACCAAGCACCTCTGCTCAGTGATACCTCACTATCAAATTTCATCATTTCAACTATTCCCATATTTTCTATCTCCATAACGCCTTCCGGCAAAATAATATTTTAATGTTCATAGATATACTTGTTGCCGGCACACCGTTCTCAAAGGTCAGATTCAGTATTAACATTTTTAATCAAAACATGATCTACCATCAATAGGGAATGGGGAATTTTAAGAAATAATACATGCAGAGGCGTACCACCCCAATTCTCTAATGAATCAAGTAGTAATCTTGGCCGAATTAAAGATATTAAGGGTTGTAACAAATCTCCATCGGTTGGTATTATTACTTCATCATTTTTTGACATTGATTTTTCTAAACTAGAGAATACTTCATGTGTTATCCAAGGAACATCTACAGTTGCAAGTTGAACTGTATCTTGCTCCAAACAAATTGGATCATTTAGATTATCAATTATTGAATTAACTGGGCCAGCGTATTGTACCGAATCTAAAACCCATTCAATATCATAATCGGGGCCAATCACTTCTGCATATTCTTCCATTTTTTCAGGATTCGCAACAGCAATTCTGATTGGTTCTCTACCTGCCTTTTTCAAAGCCTCAACAACCCTTGTAATCATCGCTTTCCCATCAATTTTGATCAGTGCCTTATCTTGCCCCATTCTCTGAGACTTCCCCCCCGCAAGAAGTAAAGATTTCACGTCCTCACCTTAATTCATTAAGTCTATTTAACGCATATTGTATTTCATCCATTAAATCCATGGCCCTATGCAATAAAACTTGCCTATCTCTTCGTATCTCAGTAGTTTCCATCCATCTCATCAATTGAGTAATATCTTTTGAATCTCTTTTAATTGTCCATTCTAGAACCTCTTCCGCAATTGGATCATCTGAGGGCAATAGACGCTCGACCATAGGTGTCGGACACAGTCATCAGCAATCAGTTATGCGCTTTATTCTCAATCAAATTACTCTTAATTCTAGTTAAAATTGAATCCCCGGATGGAATTTCGATAGATATAATATCCTCAATCAATTCTTCAGAGAAATCATGACCATGTATCTTTCCCGAGTAAGTAACCAATAAAGATAAATGTTGATCAATCTTTCTCCCATTTATCCATTCCAGAATTAATTCTTCGGAAGGTGGCCGACGTTTTGCTCGGAACAATTCTTCAATATTCAATAATAATGAATCAATAGATTCTATCGGATGAATAGAATCCCTCAGAATTTCCCAAGGATTTGTGCCCATTCCCTTATGGTCAATATTGGCGAGCAAAATAGCCGCTAAAGCGATATCTTCTCTACCATGTCTTTTCCATAATCTCTTAATTAATTTTAATAGAACTCTGTGCGTATTTTCCGCTTCTGTAATTAGCCAAGATGCAAGACTCCTCAGAAGCTCGTCAGGAGTACCTAGAATAAATGAGTAGTTTGACGCAGTCACCATTCTATCAGTACTAGATTTCATTATTAATGCGGGAACTCCAATAGGATAACTATCTCTAACTAATTTAGCCAAAGATCTGTCCGACAAATGTATCCTTTTCGACTGTTTTTTTAGAAATTCATCTAGATTATTTTCAGAACTCATTCAAATCCCTTATTTCTGCACTCTAAGAGTTTCGTATATCTCCGATAATCTATCCATAGTTCCCTTTAATTCATATCTAATATTTTGACGGACATTCCGATGTACAATTTCTTCCAATTGCCGATCTAGACTCCTAAGGATTGCCCTATGTTCT
The DNA here is from genome assembly GCA_002495525.1 of Euryarchaeota archaeon UBA89. Taxonomy (GTDB): domain Archaea; phylum Thermoplasmatota; class Poseidoniia; order Poseidoniales; family Thalassarchaeaceae; genus MGIIb-O2. Next base: position 13,351 of record DAFS01000044.1, read on the forward strand.
GAATCACTAAGTTCAAACACTTTTCTCAAATATGCTATAATTCTTAAATCATCATCAGTTTTATCTGTATGTATAAGAAATGTCTCCAAGACTTGTTCATAGGATGAGATTTTTTCACTATTTGTCAAAGCAACTCCTTCTCCCATCACATTATTTTGTATGATTGAATCATAAATCATCTTTGGTTCTTGATCTCCCAGTCTCAAAGCCCTAGCGAGTTTTGTAATCAATCTCTTTTCTCCGAATGTAAGGTTTCCATCATTGAGAGCCAGACTCACGACTCCTCGGAATACTACTCGCCTATCAGAGGAGGGTTCGACCATGAACTTCGTTGTCGGTTCTATGACTTAATCCCTATCCTCATTAATTTTATCAGATATTAGTGATTTTCCTTCTGTAAACATAGGAGGCTTCATGAAGGGGGTAACTGCGCGTATAGGTTGGTAATCAGCCACACTCGCGGGCGTTTTGCGCCCATCCAACCCAGAAACCTAAGAGGTAATTGGGAGTGAAAACCCTCTTGTGGGGCTGAAAACTGGAAAGGAATTATTATGTCAAATACAGAAGGAAAATATATCATACACGCAACAATTCGTTGTGACGGCACAGTCGCCAGAAAAGACGTCGTGGGGGCCATATTTGGTCAAACCGAGGGACTTCTAGGTGATCAGTTACAACTTAGAAAATTACAGAGAACAGGTCGCATTGGACACGTTGATGTAACACTAAATCAGAATAAGGGGAAAGTACAAGGAGAAATCTCGCTTTCCTCTTCTATTGATCAGGTTAGTACAGCAGTCATCGGTGCGGCATTAGAAACAATAGACCGAATAGGCCCATGCAAAGCAGTTATCAAAGTCAAAGCAATTGAGAATATCAGATCTGCAAAGAGAGAAAATGTGATTGATCGCGCTAAGGCACTATTATTGAATATGGTAAACTCAGGACAAGACGAGTCTAAGAATATATTAGAAGAAGTTCGTTCAGTACTAACTCTAGATACCGAAAAAGATATTTCAGGGATGACAGCCGGCCCTAAAGTTTCAGATAGTAGCGCAATCATAATTGTTGAAGGACGAAATGATGTTAGAAATCTACTAAAGTTCGGTATTAAAAATGCCATAGCAACTATGGGCTCTGGTATCCAAGACGAATTGGTAACACTTGCCAGCTCAAAAACTACAGTAACTGCTTTCGTCGATGGAGACAGAGGTGGAAAGCTTCTACTGATGGAACTTAGCGGAAAGTTAGGAAAATCATTAACACACGTTGCTTTAGCACCCCAAAGCCGTGAAGTTGAACATCTGGAAGGAAAAGTAATTACTAAATGTCTAGGTCAAAAAGAACTTGCAAATAAAATTGTTTCTCGTATTCAGTCAGAGTTAGCAAAAGAAGATGACGATGCTGTAGGCCGCGGTGAAGAAATACTCGAAGCACCTGAAGAGGTCAAAGGCTGGGCAGGAATGTTAGAAGGACTAAAAAGAAATCAAGCAGTTATTGTGAATGAGGACGGATCTGGCAGCGAACCAATAGGCGCCAGTTCCTTGGAATCAAAACTTGCAGAATCGGAGGGAGCAAAAGGGCTCGTCTTCGCTGGAAAAGTAACAGACCGAATTTTCACTTTAGCAGCAGGTGCAGGTATCGACAGCGTTGTAGCATCCTCTGTTGGAAAAGTCACTAGAAAATCTGGAGTACAGGCTTACTCGGCATCTGATATGTAAGATTTTGACCTAATTGGCTAAAATTAATTACTTAAAAAAAGTCGTTGTAAGGCTACTCAACAGTAGAAGCCATCAAAAGTCCTACATTCCCGCTCCCAATGGATGGAGCAGTCGACGTCGATAATTCTAGCGTTGTATGGCTTGGTCGGAATTGCATTAGCAACACTGTGGCTACGTCATCAATCTGTATTAAGACAGCGAGATGAAATGCGTACTAAACTTGGTAATTTACAGGGTAATTTAGCCAGTACCTCTAATCGCCTAGATTTACTTTCTAGGGGTGTAGATACTATTCTAGGAGAAACTCCAGAAGTTCATGAATTATTATCAGTTCATAAATCTCTTGAATCAGCAGAATCATTACTTTTCGAACAGGATGTAACTATTAGTTCAAGCGAGTCTTGTGCTATAGCTACTCATGCAGCAAGATCGATACTTTCAAACTACTTGAATGATTCAGAAACCGAAGGAAGTGAAAATATATTGCCAGGAATTATTCCTTTGGTTCTAAGGCTAGATGCAATTCTTACAGAAGCAGAGATGAAATCTGAAGATTTAGAACTTAATGGCGATGAACAAAGAGGCTTAGGCGAGTTATTTCACGAATCAGGAAAGTTCGATAGAGCGACAGATTTCTATCAGAGAGCAAATTTACTTTCTCCTGAAAGCTCCTCTATCCTCTTATCCTTAGCATCGATACAAAGAGATGAAGCAGATCTTGACTCATTGGACAGGACATTAGAGCGTTTGGTTGCAATTAACCCAGACGATATAGATGTACTAAAAGAACAAGCCATATTACTTTCTGGAAGTGAAGATGAACGTTTAGATCGAAATATTAGAAGATTAAATGCATTAGGTATTGATTTTCAACTATCTGCAGAAAATAAAGAAATTTCAAGTATTATAGATAGAGCAAATATTGCACAAAGTCAGACAAATCCGCATCTGAAAGAACCATCTACATCGGAAGGATGGGTATCTAAGTCTTCTAAATTACTGCAACTAGGTGAAATCAGAGCAGCATTAGAGTCTATTGAAAGAGCCTTATATCTTGATAATGCTAATTCAGAAGCCTGGTTACTGAAAGCGAAATTATTAGCCGCCGGAGAAAATCAATCTAAAGAAGCCCTCCAAGCGATACGGCGAGCATCGGGTCTCGGCCAATATACAGTACTTCTTGAGAGTGAAATCCTTGAGAATGAAGGAAAGTTAGAATCTGCAAGGGCAGTCTTAGAAGAATGGTTGGAAATCAATCCTGATGATGCAGAAGTCCGAGGTCGTTTGAGCCTTGTTTTATTCCGAGCAGGGGCTATCGATTGGTCAAAGAGAGTATTAGAAGAAGCCCCTATAGAGTCTTGGGAAAGCGCATCTTTGCACGTTATGCAAGGCCGTCTACATCTATTAACTGCAGACGAGCATAGAGATAGCACTGGAGAACATGATCACATTCTATTATTAGATGCAACAATTTCTTTTGATTCAGCTATAGAAAAGGATAGAGAATCAGGTTTAGCATGGCTTGGCAGGTCACGTGCATTACGTTACCAAGGTTCAATGAAAGAGGCCGAGGTTGCTTTAGTGAGGGCAAGGAGGCTGATTCCAGATCATCCTTCGATATCTTTGGAAGAAGCACATTTATGCTTAGAAATGGGTAAACTTGATCAGGCTAATGCACTAGTTTCCGAAGCATCGACGAACGTTCGAAATCATCCTTCAATTCCTTTCATTAGAGGTATGATAGCAGCTAGACAGAGTCGTTTTATTGAGGCAAAATCATTTTTCTCGAAAGTTCTTGAGACCGACCCTAATCATATTAGGGCGAGATTAAATAGGTGCTCAGCATCATTACTAGCGGATGACTTAGTAACTGCTCTTGATGACGCAAACTCACTTATTGAAATGGCCCCAGAACTAAATCTAGCAAGATTAAGACGTTCTGAAATTCTAATGAATCTTGGAGATTGGAAAGAGGCAGAAAGTGAATTGCGTAAATTATTATCACAAGATTCAGAGCATATTATGGCACTTGTACACTTAGGTGCTTGTATGATTGCTATGGATAAATCAGAACAAGCCGAAAAGCCGTTAAATGATGCAATTCGATACGACTCTAATCATTCCGAAGCATGGTATCAAAGAGGACTATTGTATCTCAACTTTGGGAGAATCGAGGAAGCAAAATCAGATTTCGAATCTGCCGCAAAATATGACAAGAAACATATTGATGCGAGGCTGAGAATCGCAGCAATTTTACATGATGGCGAAGATATAAATTCTTCTGTTATTGCTTGGAGAAAAGTCCTCGATATAGACCCTGAGCATAGATTAGCCAGAAGAAGACTTCAGGAGTCAGTCGATAGACAAGAAATTTTGAAGCAGAGGATTTCTCCAAAGGGTTGAACAATACAATATGTCAGCATGGTATATGACTACATCATCTGGAATAGAGCCTGGACAAAAAGCCCCGTTTTTTCAATTACCCAATGCCAATAACAATCTCGGCTCTAGTACATTATCGCTGACCGAAATAATGGGGAGTAATGGTGCAATAATAACTTTCACTTGTAATCACTGCCCCTATGTTGTCGGCTCTGAATCTAGAATCGAAAAGATGGCTAAAAAGGCCAGAGAGAACAACATTGGATTTATTGGTATTAATTCTAATGACCCCGTTAATTATGAATCAGATTCTTGGCCGAACATGGTAAAAAGAGCATCTAAGGGTATGACATATCCTTACTTACATGATGCTGATCAATCTGTTGCAACACTCTATGGTGCCGAAAGAACTCCTGAATTTTATCTAATCAATTCATCAGGAAGTGTAGTTTACAGAGGAAGACTCGATGATTCTCCAAGAGACCCGGCTCATGCTACAACTTCAGAACTTTCAGACGCAATTGATTTATTGATATCTGGTAAAGAGATTTCAGAATCTAGAAATCAAAGTATTGGGTGTTCGATTAAGTGGAAAGTTTAGGTGAATAAATGTCAATGGGTGTTCCAGCGAAAATATTTGCTATCTCACTCAGGTGTTCTCCAGCTTTCATACAGAATAGATTATGGAAATGGTGGTATCAACGGATATCTAAAGCACATAATAAAGTAGATTTTAGATTCATGAATTATGGTTATTTAGACGAAGCCAAACCCGTTTTAGAACCAGAAGATGAACCATATCGATTATTTATACAACTTTATGAAATAAATATAAGGAATATTGAGATGAAAGATCAGCAGGTATTGGAAGTAGGTTCTGGCCGAGGAGGAGGCGCTAGTTGGATTGCTAAATCTAAGAAACCATCTTCTTTGATTGGAGTAGATTTTTCAAAGGAGGCAGTAACTTTATGTAACAATTGGTACGAACAGGAGAATCTCAATTTTATTGAAGGGAATGCTCAAGATTTACCATTTGAAGATAGTAGTTTTGATACTGTGTATAATGTAGAATCTTCACATTGTTATGGCGATATAAACAAATTTGTTAGAGAAGTCTATCGAGTTTTGAGGGAAGGAGGTAATTTTTGCTGGACCGATTTTAGAAATGAAGAAATCATGGAAAAAACAGAGAAAATATTCATTTCCACAGGATTTTCAATAGTTTCTAAAAAAGAAATCACTGGCGAAGTAATAGATGCTTTAGATATGATAAATGATGCTAAAAGAGAAAGAATTACCGAGCTCGTCCCAAGATCAATCAGGCGTAGTTTTGAGACATTTGCAGGCGTTCAAGGAACTCCCGTTTATGATTCCTTCAAATCTGGTAAACTAAAGTATTACAAATATCAAATGAAAAAAAATTAGTATTGCTCTAAGACTAATTCAGTTTGTGTTGAAGTTATTTCTCCCGGTGCAGCCAGCCACATACGGTCTAATAAATTCCTCAATGAAATTGTATCATCAACGTGAACAATAGCAACCAAATCTGCATCGCCACTTATTTCATAGATACATTCAACTCCTGCCCATCCTGAATATTCGCCAGCAAGACTTCCAATTTCTACTCCTGAACCAACTTTGAGTCGGATTAGTGCAGTCAAACCTATTCCAGCTTCTCTAATAGTATACCCTCTAATTACGCCAACATCTTCCATTCTTTTCATACGTGTTCTTACAGTACGTTCAGTGACATTTACCTTTTTTGCTATGTCTACGAATGGGGCTCTGCCAGCATCTCTGAGGTACGCGAGAATGGCTCTATCAAGTGAATCTACGTCAACCATGATTAATCCGCAAAGCGAACCCTTTTTGATTGTTATTGTCATTTTGAGTAGTCAATGCTCACGGTTTTTTTCCGCTTTCAGGTAATAAATATGTTCTCAGTATCACAATTGTCATTAAGTTGCATTCAAATGAGTCGCCGATTTCTGACTATACATGTCCGAGGATGAGGCGATAGGCAACCTCCGAGTTCAGGAATATTTGGATGATGTTTCTAATCTCAATCTCTCAACCTCAAAATCCCAATGGTATAATGTGGATGTAGCTGCACTTTTGATAAATTGTAACGTAGTAGGTCATGATATCGATGAAGCCACAGGCGCGTCGTTGATATTTCTCGAGAAAAGTGTGTTAATGTGTTGTTGTAATTCTGGTAAAATGCATCATTATCCTAAACATCTGCTGCACTGTTTTGTAGACGATAAGAGAGATGGCCACGATAATCCCGATGGAATAATATTCAAGGCCGAATTGTTTTCTATATCGCCTTCCGAAGAACAACTTTGTTGGGAAGAAGTATGCCATTCTGAAATTCAAGTCCCTACAGTTCAGAATAAAGTGTCCCGATGGCTGAGCTGGCTCAATTCCTAGTGCCATCATCGTAACATTCAGACCATCGGTGTCTTTCGAGCCAATTAATGGGCGGCGTAATCACTGATCTTAAAGCGCGCACAATAATTGACTCACGCGGGAATCCGACAGTAGAAGTTGATTGTTTTGTAGATGGAATTCTCATGGGCCGTGCAGCAGTTCCTTCTGGAGCAAGTACAGGTAGCCATGAGGCTGTTGAGTTGAGAGATAATAGTAAAGATTGGATGGGTAAAGGCGTATCTAAAGCTGTAAACAATGTAAATAATGAAATTAGAGATTTACTGATTGGTCTAGAAGTATCAAACCAAGCAGAAATAGACGCATCAATGATAACTCTGGATGGAACAAGGAATAAAGCAAGATTGGGAGCCAATGCTATTTTAGGAGCTTCAATGTCAGTAATGCGCGCAGCGGCAAAACAATCCAGGAAACCACTCTGGTCTTATATTTCAACTACCAATGAGCAAAATTTACCTATCCCATTGATGAATATACTCAACGGAGGGGCGCACGCAGCATCAAATGTAGATGTTCAAGAATTCATGGTAGTGCCTCACGGGTTCAACAGTTTCTCTGATGCTTTACAAGCGGGCACTGAAATCTACCATTCATTGAAATCTGTTTTGAAAGATGAGGGCCTACTTGGAGGCGTTGGAGATGAAGGCGGCTTCGCACCAAACTTACCTTGTAATGAAGACGGACTTAGATACTTGATGGGTGCGATAGAAAAAGCCGGATACTCGCCCGGTTCTCAAATCTCTATCGCCTTAGATGTAGCGGCTCAAGAGTTCTTTGATGGCGAAAAGTATCATATTGATAATAGAGTAATTGATGGTAAAGAGTTGGCAGAATTGTATTCATCTTGGTTAGACAACTACCCTATCGTATCGATGGAAGATCCATTTGGTGAAGATGACTGGCAATCTTGGAAAGATTTTACAAAATTAGAAAGCCACAGAGTCCAAATCGTAGGCGATGATTTGTATGTTACAAACCAATCAAGACTCCAAAGAGGAATTGATGAAGGTGCTTCCAATGCAATCTTAATCAAATTAAACCAGATTGGCACCGTTACGGAAACTCTTCAAGTCATCGAGACAGCCCGTAAAGCGAATTTTGGAATTATAATTTCACACAGATCTGGTGAAACTTCGGATGATATAATTGCAGATATTTCAGTTGGTACAAATGCAGGACAGATAAAAACGGGTGCACCGGCTAGAAGTGACAGAGCTGCGAAATATAATCAACTTCTTCGAATATCTGAAAAATGCACGAATTATAGTAAATTATTCCAATG
>DAFS01000054.1 GCA_002495525.1 Euryarchaeota archaeon UBA89
CTCTACACGCATGTTACTTCGAAACGGGTCACGCTTATGACCAATACGCATCTAGGAATATTTAGCCGAGATCGCATAGCCCGGTATTGCGATGGATTCGAAATCCATTGTCCATTGGACGCGGGGGTTCAAATCCCCCTCTCGGCGCCACTGAGAAAATTAACCATATTCATAAGCAGAACTATTTTCCAATAACTATGCCTCAATATGAGATTATAGATAGTGAAGAATTAAGAATGGTAAAAGTAACATTGAATGGAGATACAGTCCGTGGAGAATCGGGTGCACTTCATTACATGATTGGAAATATAGAGATGGTAACTAAAGCTCCAAGCGTAGGCGGTTTTCTAAAGTCAATGGTGTCAGGAGAATCAGTATTTAGACCTACATATACCGGGAATGGAGAAGTATATTTTGGACCACCTACATTTGGAGAATATCATATTCTAGAATTAAATGGTAATTCAATGGTTCTAGATTCAGGAGCATATGTTTGCTCAGATGAAGGAATAGAAGTTGGTATTGTTAGAAATAAAGGCATTTCAATGTTCAGTGGAGAAGGAATATGGCAGACTACTGTTTCAGGAACTGGAACTTTGGTATATTATTCGGAAGGACCTATTCAAGAAATTAATCTTTCAAATAGTACTCTTACAGTAGATGGGAACTTTGCTGTTGCTAGAGATGCGTCATTGAATTATCAGACGAGGATGTTAGGAAAAGGAGTAATGTCAAAAATGGCAGGTGGGGAAGGATTTGTCAATATAATATCAGGAACAGGGAAGGTATACCTTTCACCAGTTCCAAGTCGTTTCAACAATCTTGCTGGAAGAGTCATTAATGATACAGTTAGTAGAATGATTCCATTCTTTAATAGAAATAGTAATTAATCTCTAAAATGACTTCAAATCTTCTGAACTTTTCAGAAGAACTACTCTAGCTCCTGGACCAAGACGAACTTGTTTTTGACCTGCGAACTCCCCAATCTCACCGTTTAAGATTGCAATTTCATCACCCCTTGATAGCCCTGCTGCAATGACTGGGATAAATTGCTTGAATGCTACAACACCTACTGAACCGCTACTATCAACCAAAGTAATTGCCCAACGAGAAACTCCTTTCCCGTTTGGGAAAGCATTTATCGACCATATTCTACCAACTACATTCACTCTGGTTTCTATATCGATCATTTCTGAAATCTCTTCATCTCCAGCAATAGTAATACTTGATTCTGAATCTAAATCTATAACTAACTCACTTCTCCAAATTGAAGTTAGTGCGTTTTCAATCTTAATTCTCGCATCATTTTGAATAGAACGTGAAACATTCTTCAAACCACCTTGACGATGTGTTCTTACCTTAGCCCTCTCATATCCATCAACTAGTCGGAATGTTAAGTCAATGCTACCGTCTGATTTGAGAGTAGGTCCACTTAACTCTCGAACTTCTCCAATTACTGTATGACGTGTTTTGATTACAGCCATAGGAGTAATTGGCCAAGCATGAGAAAATTTCTCAAGTCTCTTTTCCGAAGGCAATATTAATTCATAATTACTATTTTCACATATTCCTCTAAGCTCACACCGATTACATCGTGCCTTTGGATCTGGATCAACTGCAATTTCTGAAGGTATTCCTCCAACATCAAAATACCTTAATGGAGAAGGTTTTGCAGGGAAATCAGAGATATTTATGGTATCATTTTTATGTAAATTTTGATATAAATTCTCTAAATCAACATTAAATTCAGACATTTCTTTTTCACTTGGTAAAGGTACTTGTTTTATTGTTCCAGGACCTAAGTACCAGATTTCGAGACCCTCTACTTCGTTATTTCTAGAATGAGTTTCCCACCATAACCAAGAGTAGAATCTTAATTGTTCGATATAACCTCCTGAACGATCACCTCTCCCTACAGAGGCCTTTAGATCAATAATTCTAATTTTACCATTCCAACGATAAACTAAGTCATATTCTCCCTGAAACCAGTCATCTGGGTGACAAGTAGTCTCTGAGAAACTTGAGGCATCAGGATCTACAAACCAAGGACGAGATAGTTCCCATGCTTCAACCCATGAGATAGGCGCCCCACTTTTCTGAGCACATGGGTGTGGAGATTCCCATTCCTTGGGGAAGCCATCAGGAGAAGGCCATTCGGGACGATATTGCCCACTCCTCCAAGACTCGAGAAATGGACCTCCTTGTTGATTCAAACATAATTCAACCTGATCTAAATGTAACTTAATACCTGCCTGGATCATTTGTATACCTTCCTCCGTTTCAATATCTTCAGATTTACCTATACGATTCGGACTTGATTCCCAATCAGAAATAGCATTTTGCCAACAATAATCAAAATGGACCTTGACTCTAGATAAGGCCCATTCTTCTAATTCGGATCTATTTTTGGGCCAAGATTCGGGGTCTCTCGGTTCTAGTTTAGGCCCTATCCAACCTGTATCAGAATCATAAGATACAGAGCCGTCTTCATTAAGTGGTGAAATAATTAAATTATTATCATCGGGAGAAATTAATACTGGAGATTCACGAAGTACTCTGGAAACACAGTCTTCTACAGCGTTTCCTCGTAAAATTTGAGGAGGTAATGGACTTTTTAATTTAGGGATATAAGAATAATACCATAACCTGGGGCAATTATTCCAAGTAATTACTTGAGATGCGGATAAACGCCTGTAAGGGTCTACCCCAGTCACCTCAGGATTGGCTCGCCTAACTGGCATGACCAATGACTAAAGTCAGGGGTAAATGAACTCAACGTGTAAATTGAAGAAAATGAACTATCATTCTTTAGAATTTAATATTACTACAGTTAATTCCATTCTTTCAAAAGTAGGTGTGACCTCAATCATTGATACTTCTGATTCCACCATCTCAGCAATGTCTTCTGCTACAACTAGAGGCATCTCTATTCGAGAATTTTTCTCATCCCAATAAAGAAATCTTGAAGGTAGGCCTGTTTCTTTAGTAATTTCATCTATCCAATCAGATTGTTCAGAAGAGCTGCAATTTACTGCACCGAATATCAATGTACCATCATCAGTTAGAGTTTCATGAGGGGCGATTGTATGTTCACCTCGACGAATAAATCGTCTTCTCAATTGTCCAGAATCTTTGTAAGTTGCAGTACAGAACTTGAGATGGAAACCGTACGACTCTCTAATTTTACCATCCAATGGGTCTGGAATACCAAATTGAGCCGCCATTACTCTGTCCCTCATAGATATTGATAATTCGGCAGAACCAGCGGCTCCTGCAGTGATTTCGGTGGAAAGATTGAAGCCTCTAAGTTCCATATTATCATGGTTTCCAACAGTAATTTCTAGTTCATTTAGATTCAAGAAATCTACATCCATTTCTCTTAACTCTTCTAATAAATTCATTAATTCTTCTTCTTTATCTGGCTCACAAGGTAACTCAACACCGGTTAACATACCTGCCTCACTGCAAGCAGTGATGGTTTCTCTGTATTTTTTAGATTCAAGATTAAGAAAATGAAAACGAATTTCATCGAGACCTGCAGATGCAAAATCCATAGCCCATTCGGATTTGAATGGAATACTGGTGTACATGTGCAAATGGAAATCATCTCCAAATTCTTTTTTCAAAATCTTAATTCCTTCTAAAACACGTTCTCTTGCCATAACCGGATCACCCCCTGTAATTCCTGCACCGGTGGCATTCATTGCCCTAGCTTCCTCAATTACAGCTTTCCAATCGCCGATATCGACTCTTCTTTCATTAGCATACATGTAATCTATCTCTCTTCTAGTTTCAGAAAGAGGGCAATAATCACACATCCAATGGCAATG
>DAFS01000007.1 GCA_002495525.1 Euryarchaeota archaeon UBA89
ACTATGTGGCTCCCTATGACTGAGGCTGGGGAATCATTGATTCTCTGCACAGAATATTGTGGGGACTCGCATTCACTGATGGCTGCGGTTGTTTCAGTACATAGTTAATCAGGGGGGATAATAATGAATAAGGAAAAAATAGCTTCTAGAACTTTAGTAATTTTTGTTGTACTCCTTATGGGAATGGTAGCAGTACCATCTGCTACTTCTTTACCAACTGGAGTTGCTGGTGTTAAAGACTCAGGATGTAACTGTCATGGCGCTGTTGTCAGCGATTCAGTAGCCCCAATATTAGAAGGATTACCGGAAACATACAACTACTCAGAAGTCTATACTCTAACAATTGGTTTTACCGGAGGCCCGGCAGACCCATCTAATATCAATCAAGGTGGATTTAATCTGTGGGTGAGTGATGGAGAGATTACTCCAAGTGATGCAGCGGTTCAATCATGGAATCCAAATGAAGTATCGCATACTGATGCAGGTAATGACCAAACAATGTGGTTAGTTGATTGGATTGCGCCGTCGAACGATAGGAATGTAGAATTTATCCTCCATGTTAATTCAGTAAACGGTAATGCCGGAAGTCCAGAAGGCGGTACGAGTGGAGATGAATGGAATCGATTAAGCATCCAAGTCGCTTCACCCACAGTGATACTGGAACAAGCAAATCCATATACTGTATTGACAACATTAATCCTAGTTAGTTTTGTACTATTATTGACGGTACTAATATTCATATTCTACCAAAACAATCCTGATTCATTTGATTGGGAAAACTTCGCGCCTTGGGTTGCGGGTTGGTTAACCACAACAGACCATAAGAGAGTTGGTACGTTATATTTCTTGGCAGGATTCTTTTTCCTAGGAATTGGAGGGATTATGGCTATTCTGATTAGAATACAGTTAATGGAACCAGGAAATGATTTCTTAACACAGGATCAATATAATCAATTTTTCACATTACACGGTACTACTATGATTTTCCTTGCGGCAATGCCTCTGATCAACGGTGCTGCTAACTGGATGATTCCTTTACAAATTGGAGCACCGGATCTTGCTTTCCCAAGACTGAATGCGATGTCTTTCTGGCTACAACCTGTTGGAGCGATTCTGATTTTTACAGGAGTATTCTCAGGCACCGGAGCAGATACAGGATGGACAGGATATGCTCCTTACATCGTTAGTGAAACTGCTCATTCAGGGACTACTATGTGGGTTGCAGGACAAATATTACTTGTTGCGTCATCAACACTTACTGGTATCAACTTCCTAACTACCATAGCGGTAATGCGAGCAGAAGGAATGGGTTGGATGCAAATGCCTTTGTTTACTTGGTCTATCTTGATTGCAAACCTAATGCTATTCTTATCTATTCCAGCTTTTGGAGTTGGATTAATACAGGTTTACTTAGATAGAGTAATTGGAACTGCCTTTTATGATGCCGCATCAGGAGGTGACCCTTTACTTTGGAGTCACTTATTCTGGTATTTCGGACACCCCGAAGTATATGTTGTGATTGTACCTGCTTTCGGAATTATATCAGAAGTAATTGCAACTAGTGCTAGACGTTCAGTGTTTGGATATCGTTCAATGGTCTACGCAATGGCAGGAATAGGTGTAGTTTCATTCATTGTGTATGGTCACCACATGTTCACTTCTGGTATGGACCCAACACTTAGATTCGTAACAATGCTAACTACTATGCTCGTTGCTGTCCCAACAGGAATCAAGATTTTCAACTGGTTGATGACAATGAATGGCGGATCATTAGTCTATAGAACACATACTTTGTGGGCATTAGGATTCTTGGTTACATTCACACTGGGTGGTATTTCAGGTATGTTCTTCCCAAGTATGGCTATGGATTTACATTTCCATGAGTCATACTTCGTAGTTGCTCACTTCCACTATGTACTAGTTGGAGGGACTGTCTTTGGACTATTTTGTGGAGTCTATTATTGGTTCCCGAAAATGAGCGGAAAAATGCTAGATGAAAGACTGGGAGTTTTACATTTCCTGACTGCTTTCATAACTTACAATGGAGTATTTTGGCCAATGCACAGACTAGGTGTTTGGGGCATGGCACGAAGGCATCATACATACTTTATTTCAGTTGATGAAGTAAGAGGAGTTGATGGCGAAATCATTACTGAAGCTGTAATAGGAGCACTACCTCCAGAAGCAGCTGGTTGGAATATGTTCATTACAGTCTCAGCAATATTGTTCTTCTTTAGCAACTTTTTGTTGATAATCAATGTAATAGTATCACTAATTAGAGGTAAAGACGCACCTGCTGACCCATGGGGCGGATGGTCGTTTGAGTGGATGACAGAGTCACCTCCACCTACTCCTTCCTTTGGTAAATTTGAACATGGAGTATGGCATGACTTACCAACTCTGAAAGATGCAAACGAGCATATTGCAAATGAACCTAGTAAACTTGGAGAGTGGTTCAATAGACTCATGGTTGCAGACAAAGAGGAGGTGGATAATTGAGCGGAGAACATGACGAACACCATCACCCAAGTGCATGGGGACCACACGATTGGGATCACGGAGCACCGCACAATTCATGGGCACCGTTAATGATGAGTATCGGATTTGGAATATTCCTTTTCATGCTCGCTAATGCATTCAACAAAGATGTCGTTGATGCAAGCTACATACCTTTAGTTATGGTTGGTTTACTAGTAGTTCTGTTTGGATTAATTATCTGGTGGAGACAGGATATGTCTTTCGATGGAACATACGAACCAATGTCAACTGGAATACCTTTCAAAAATATTCAAATCCGTAAAGTTGGAATGTGGGTATTCCTAATGTCAGAAATGATGGTCTTTACATCATTATTCAGTACATATATCAGATATAGAACAGGCATTGAAAACTGTCAGACAGTATTTGAAAGAGGCGATTGGGTAGAGCAAGGATATACTCTAGAAACTGGCGAGGCTTTAATCTGCTTTGAGCCAGCAAGCCACTTAATCGCATCTTCATGGTGGCATATCGCACCAGGAGCAATAAACACCTTTGCTCTGATTGTATCTTCTTTTACAATCGTTCAAGCACTAAGATACGCTAGTAAGCCTGTAGGAGAAATTGATGAAAAAAGGAGAAAGAAACTTGTTACTAGATATTTAGGAAGTACATGGCTCTTAGCTATAATTTTCTTGACTCTGAAAATGGTTGAATGGTTCATTGGATTCTATGTACCAGAAATTAGTTTCCTAGGTATTCATGAACACGATATTAAATCACTTGTAGCAGAAGGATACATGATTAATGCAGATCATTATCATCACCATGACTGGGTTGATCCTGTAACTGGCGCTACAATGCTTGCGGACATCAGTGTGGGAGCATCCACTTTCTATGTGACAACTGGAACACACGGTGTTCACGTCTTTGGGGGAATTGTTGGATTGACCTACATGACTCTCAAAGCTTCTAGAGGCGGTTACACTCCAAAGAATGCAGTATCTATCGAATACTTCGGTCTTTACTGGCACTTTGTTGACTTAGTTTGGGTAATAGTATTCCCATTCTTCTATCTATATTGAGGTGAAAAAAATGGGAGAACACAAAACAATAATGGGAAAAGATTTGTACTGGATGAACTTTTTTGGATTGATGATTCTGACTCTAATTGAGGTAGCGGCTGTAGGTTTGGATTTATCACCTGAAACTACTGGCCTTAGTTACACTGAGAAAGAATTAACCTTATTCATTTTAGTAGGGATAGGACTTCCAAAATTTATAATGATAGCTGCAATATTCATGCATTTATGGGGAGATGAAGATTCAAAAATTCTTACATTAACTGCGCTATTTCCAGCATTTTTCATCATTGTTATGATACTTTTCATCGGATTAACCCACCCAGAAGCAACCACTGGATTGCCTGAATGGTGTAGACCTGGATTTTACAATTGATTATTGCAAAGTTCATTTCTAATGAGTGATTCGATAGAGCGCGGCCGAGATCGCATAGCCCGGTATTGCGGTGGATTTGAAATCCACTGTCCATTGGACGCGGGGGTTCAAATCCCTCTCTCGGCGCCACTTAATTCTCAATTCATAACTACGTTAGGAGGATTTGTTCCGCCTCTAACATTCAGCACATTAGCGTGGAAATCAAATTTAACTGGCGTAGTCATTGAAATTTCACCATCTAAGCTGATAAACAAAGGAGGGTCATGTCCATGCTCTTTAGTCGGATTACCATTTTTGTCCAAGGCATTGATCTCAAAGTTCTTACAAGATTCCATGGTTATCTTACCCCATTTACCCACATGCTTACCTTTCTCCAAAGGCCCCATTACTCTGAGCATCTGACTCTTTGTAAGCCCAAAACCTAGGACGATTTTGGAACTGTCCCCAAAGGGATGCATACCTGGGGCCACCTGATAACCTCCTCCGAATGTTTCTGCCTGCATCATCGCGAAAAGTCCGGTAAGGTCTACTTTTCTACCGGGTTTATCATCAACCTTAATCCATGCCAATTGACTCTTCCAACCAAGTATGGCTTTGATTGCTAGGAATGTATATTTCTTCTGGCCACTTATCCAGGAAAATTGGCCCTCATCCTTCATTCTATTAATCGAGGAGGTTACTCCTCCGTCACACTCTAGAAAACTCCAACGTACAAGATTCTCCTCACTGGAAGGAGTTCCAGTTACTGGATAGTGTTTTGGAGAGGGGATACCGGGGTAATCCGGAGCTCTAAGTCCCTCGACTCTTATTCCTCCAACCGAATAGTCTACTCCATGTTTTAGTATTAATATCGCTCCTTCAATATCATTGAGAGGTATTCCAATTGATCTAGCAAAATCATCACCATTACCCATTGGTATAACTCCGAGCCTCATATCAGAACCACGAATACCATTAGCAACCTCATGAACAGTACCATCTCCTCCAACTGCTACGACTAAGTCATAATCACTCTTTCTTAAATCGCTAGAAATCTCAATCGCATGCCCCTTTCCCGTGGTCATGAAAATATCATAATCTATTCCAGATGATTTCAAAGATTCCTCCACCTTATGAAAATTTCTTCCTACCTTACCGTCTCTGGCATTTGGATTAATGATACATGCAATGCGTGTCACGATTGTCTGAGAAAGGATTTGAGACTTGAATGCTCGCAAAGCGAGGAATCTTGTATGAAGAATTGTTCGACCATCGTAGGGGAGTCGTATGCAAGACGAAGATTTCATGCACCGAGCTATTAAATTAGCTGAAAAAGGACGCTTTTCAGTTCGTCCAAATCCACTAGTTGGATGTGTATTAGTTAGAGATGGAAAAATAATTGCAGAAGGTTGGCACGATCATCTTGGAGGACTCCATGCAGAGCAAATGGCAATTGCAGATGCTGAATCCAGAGGTGTTGAAACTCAGGGTTCTGTTGCATATGTCACTCTAGAACCTTGTAATCACTTTGGAAGAACCCCTCCTTGCAGCGAGGCTTTAATGTGGGCAGGTGTAAAAAAAGTCATTATCGGCATAGCAGATCCTAATCCTACAGTCAGAGGGGGTGGGGTTGAAGCTCTATCAAAAGAAGGTATTGAAGTTGAGATCGGCTTACTTGAGAAAGAATGCTATGATCAAATGTCGGCATTCATGCATTGGTGTGAACACAGGAGACCACATGTATTGCTAAAGGCGGCTACTGATAGTAATGGTAGAATAGATGGAGACCCGGGGAAACCCGCTGTTAGATTTTCTACAAAGAAATCATTAGAAATGGTTCATAAAATTAGAAGAGACTCTATGGCAATAATTGTAGGAGTGAATACTGTGATTAGAGATAATCCTAAATTAACTGTTAGAGGAATAAATAGTTCTACTGATATCGTCCCAAAAAGAGTAGTGATTGATCCGAATAATCGAATTCCTGCTGATAGCCATTTAATGTCTGTTTCCGATGCAGAAACATATCTAATTAATGCCAAAATATATGATTCTATCAATGATAATGCTCATGTTAATAGAATAGTTTTACCTACAGAAAATGGAGAAATAGATGTCAAAAAGATTCTACATTGCTTGGGTGATTTAGAAGTTCAAACTTTATTAGTTGAAGGAGGGCTGGAGACTTGGAAACGTTTCTTAGAAGAAAAACTAGTGGATTCAGCCCATCTTTGTGTTTCAAATATAGAATTAGATGCACAAAATGAAGATTATTTCTACAAAAGTCATCTTGAAGAAGCCGGATTGGTTTTGAAAGAAGAAATACCATCAGGTAATGATATTATTACTAAATGGGGGAGAAACTAATGAGTGATTCAAAAATTCACAATTTCCTCGAAAATAAGATTGTTAAATCATTTATTGCCTATTCAATATTTAGAGCGTTTTATGGCTTTGGAATACTAATTGTAACATATTTCATTGACAAAGAAACAATTATACCATGGTGGTTATTCCTAATATTCTCAATGATTTTTTCAAGAGTATTGTTCAAAAAAATCAAAAAAAGAAAGGAAATGGATAATACTTTGTAGCATAATAGTATCGATTTAATGGTGGGCCGTCCAGGATTCGAACCCGGGGCAAGGCGTCCGAAGCGCCCCATTTTATCCACTAAACTAACAGCCCAGTAATTGTATGTGCAAGGGTAATCTGATTTCAATGCAACGGATGACAAATAACAACCATACGGGCTAAACTCTTGTGAACTTTTACTGGAGAACGTACGATAACTTTCCAACCTCTTTTGTTAACCTCTTTTTGAATCTCGCTCCAAGGACGTCCCATCACAATATAATCACTATCAGGGTTATTCTCGAGTGACTCTGAGCCTGCAGGTAACATAGTAGATATTACTGAATTAGGATCTATCTTTAGTGCCTGTTCAAGTGAAGAAAGAAATAATTCCAAACCATCATCTGACTTCCAGGCATTTCTTCCGTAGGGTGGATCAAAGACAAAGATACTATTTTCTTTTGAGCCCCATAAATCTGCAATATCCTTTACACTACATTTCTCAACTTCTATTATATTTTCATGATTATCATTAGCCCAAGATAAATTCTTCTTAACCCCATAGACCATAGTAGGGTCTAAATCGCTGACAAATATATTCATTCCTTGGAGTAGAGCTTCTATTGCTATACCTCCTGTTCCACAGAATGGGTCAATGAAATTCTGCGGAGTATTTCCTTTACTGTGAGCGAGTGAAATTAATAATTTGGCCAATCTTGGTTCTAAAGAAATTGGCTTAAAGAATGGTCTTTCCATTGGTTGGCGACCAAGATAATTCGTTTTACTCCAATTATTCTCTCTAATACCCCAAACGATACAAGGTTCTGTAAAAAGAGAATCTCTATGCACTTCTCCTTCGACATCACCTGCAACGATAATGACAATTTCATAATTAGGATTGTGAAGATTAACTGGATTTCTGTCTGAAAATAGTTTCGCTCCGACTTCTTTTTCTAAGTCTCTTCGAGAAATGTTTTCTACACCCGAGCCTAATTTCTTACTCCTAACAGCAAAGCTTCCGGGATGTAAATGTTCTTTACACCAATTAGAAATCTCATTAACTACTAGGTTAAAGTCTGAATTATGAGTATATCCACCAAAATGTAGTAAATCATCTACTAAAGCGGCTCTAGAAATTCTTGTAAGAAAAATATCATCTATTGACTGGTCAAGCAAAACTATTCTTGGATGTAAGATTTTCAAATCCCCAAATAATGCATTAATTTCTGAACGAAATAAAGGGGGATGCCAGCCACTACCAAGAAGGAGACTTTGCGACATTACAGCACCTATGTTTCACCCGTGTACGACTTCAACCCTAAATGCCTCGACGTCGGCCATAGCATATCGATCGGGGAGCGGAACAACCATGGGCTGTAATCTAAGAGACCTAGCACCTTCTCAGCCCATCGATTTAAGTGAACTGAAAGGAGAGAAAGTTGCTGTAGATGTTTTTCTTAATGCTTACCAGTTCATCACGAGTCTTACTGGACAGGATGGTAAGCCATTATCGTATAATGGAAAGCCTGTAGCACATCTAATGGGGTTCTTAGATAGAGCCACAATAATGATTGAGGAAGGAATTGATCCTGTATTTGTTTTTGATGGTAAACCTCATCAACTAAAAATGGAAACATTGGGCACTAGAAAAGAGAGAAAAATAAATGCAGTTTCTAAGTGGGAGGCTGCAATTGAATCCGGAGACCTAGCAGCAGCTAAGAAATTAGGTCCACAAACTGCAGAATATACCAGAGAAATGGTAGCAGAAACAAAGGAGTTGTTTGATTGTTTAGGAGTCACCTGGTTAGAAGCACCAATGGAAGCAGAAGGAGCTGCTGCTGTAAGATGTAGAAATAAGGAAGTTTTTGCTGTAGCAAGTCAAGATTGGGATACGCTGCTTTATGGAGCGCCTGTGATGATTAGAAATCTGACATCTCACGGGACAAGAAAATTTGGAAGAGTATTACAAGCTGAAAAAATAGTCTTACAAGATTTGCTAGAAATGCATGAAATAAATTATGAGCAATTGGTCGACCTAGGAATAATGATTGGGA
>DAFS01000052.1 GCA_002495525.1 Euryarchaeota archaeon UBA89
GTTCTTGAAACAATTTCAACCATATACATTCTTACTGCTGGGTCAACATATACATCCTCAATCGCTTGTTGCATTGCAACAACTCTTGCAGGATCTGTAATTACGTCAACTTCCACTGCGTCTTTCTTTCTCTCAATACGCCTTCTTAGAATCTCATCTTCATCTGCTCTGTCAGGATAACCTACAGACATCTTAAACATGAAACGATCTAATTGAGCTTCAGGAAGTGGATAAGTTCCTTCTTGCTCGACTGGATTTTGTGTAGCCATTGTAAGGAACGGAGAAGGTAATTTGTGTGTAATTACACCAATAGTTACCTGCTTTTCCTGCATAGCCTCTAGTAATGCCGCTTGTGTCTTTGGAGGAGCTCTATTTATCTCGTCAGATAGTAGAAGGTTACAGAAAATAGGTCCTGGTTTGAAACTAAATTCACCTTTCTTTGCGTCATAGATATTGGTTCCTGTAATATCTGCTGGTAGCAAATCTGGTGTAAACTGTACACGCTTGAAATCACATCCAAGCGCATCAGCGAAGGTATTGGTCATCAGTGTCTTTGCAAGTCCTGGGTAATCTTCGAATAGAAGATTACCGTTTGACAAGATATTTACCATAACATTGTCAATTACATGGCTCTTTCCGATAATTACTTTCTGAACCTCTAGGCTAATCGCTTCCGCGATAGCTCCTACAGCTTCGAGTTTTTCACTCATCTTCTTCGATCCACGAACGCTTTCGGCTTTCTTTGCATAACCCTGACTAACCGCGTCTACTTGCGATGCTGCTGGTTTTTCTGCTGGTGGTGTTGCATTCATTTTTTTCCTCTCCAATTTTTAATTTACCTTACCCCATTTCCTTATTGCTACCATCAGTTGCCTTAGTTCTTGGGGTGAGTATGTACGTGATTGGCTGTAAGCCAGTTCAACCAGCCTAGGGTCGCCTATCATTGCTTGGACCTCTGCAGGGGGTTTTGAAGCCATTTGGTCTCTAGTCAGGTCATGATGGACTCTGACTTTAGTGAATAGTGACTGTTTGACTCTAAGTTTGTAGGTACTTGGATCTAATTTTTTCGGTCTCTGATTAAATCGGGTTAAATCGAAAACATGTCTCCAATTTTCTTTTTCTGGTATTACCATCATTGAAACAAGTAGTAGTAGACCTACGTTTAGAACTACTAGCCACTTCAAGAAAGTATTCGAAGTAAGCAAAACTACAGTGGACATTCCTGCTACAAACGGTGCAGAGATAGTTCCAGTAACATGTCTACTTTCATCAAACACTATACGAAAATTGGACATATCTTGCCTTATTTGACTTGATATCTCAAAATTGGTGTGTTCCATCATAGAGTGAACTAACAGCTGGAAGTAAACGCTGTTTCCATTCCAATCGTTATTATCATTAATTTCATTCATCCAACATTTAGACTCTACAATTCCTTCACATGAACTTCTCATACCTGTAAGGGCAGCAGTGTCAAAGTCCCACAATCTGTCAGAGAAGGCTTCATCATCAGAAACGAATACAATACTTCCAGTAACATCGATTTCTTCCAAATCGCTGAAACCACCTTTGCCAGTAGCTTTGTCAAAGACAGAAATACCTGGATAGTCAATTCTAACCATCAGAGCCAAGTCACCAGGTGCAGGGTTTCTTGCATCGCTAGAATCACCGTTACCAATAATATCGATAAAAGCAGAAGAAGAAGCAGTTGCTAAGACATTGACTTCTCTTTGAGTATCTGGATTACTTTGAGGTAAATCTTCAGCAGTAGGTTCGAATCTTATCCCAGTAGGAGATCTGAACATGACCGGTATTCTACACTCTTGACTAAGGTCATTAGTAGAAATCTTAGCCTCTGAGCAACCCTTTCTAGCAGCACCCGCTTCCATCTCATTAACATCATTCTCAACAGAGGCCACGCTCCAAACATTTTGCCATACAGGATCTTTGACAGTGTCATCATCATTATATTCTAGCCAATGTTGATTTTGATCTAATAGAGGCTTATCGAAATATGATATTCCGAATTTTGATGCTAATCTATTTGCATTTGTATTATCCGCTGCAACTATGACCTTGCCACCCTTTCCTGTAACAAAGTCGTAAATTGCATCAGCTGTAGTTTCATCAATCGGCTTTTCAGGTGATACAATAACTAGCATAGTTCGATGTGGATCTTTCCAATCATTCACTAACATTGGAGTGGACATGGTGTTGGCGGTAAAATAACCTAAATTATTACTATCATCAGTACATTGTTCTAGATTGTCTCCGAGATCACACCTCATTTCACTAAGTTGTGCTAAACTATCAGTCTCATAAGCAGAGTATGAGGTATCTTTCCCTATCACCATCAACATCGGCGCGAGTAGAAGTAATACCACAGTTATTGCAATAGATCCAATAACAATTGTATTGAAATCAAATCTATCTTCATTTCCTTCAGTCAAAATAATCAAATCCATTTTCTGATACAGAACATAGCCAAGGCTTACAACTGTTCAACCGTGCAATTAATCGCAGTTATATGTTGCTGCTATTAGTTCAGGTAAATTAGAGTTAATTCAGTGGTCAAGTGCTTTTTAAACATACTCTCAGCATGGCCTTTTTCCAACTTTATTAACATTTTTTTCGATTATTATTTACATAAAATAGAGCCAAACAGGTTGAAAGTAAAATTGCACTTATTCCAGAAGATGGAAGATTAGTATCAACAACCTCAGTTATACTTTCTTCGTCATCTGTATCTTCTTCATTTCCAGTCGGCTTTGAGAGAGGTGGCTCAACAGTAATCGAAGTTTCATCATCTGTAATTTTTGAAGACCCAGCATTCATTGCACCGTTAGAATGGACTGTAATTTCCAATTTACAATTTTTTCTTGGATGACTTTGTGATGCCGTAATTTTTAAATCTGCACTAGTAGATTGATCTTTTTCTAAATCAGTAATTAGTAATTTTTCTAATCCATTATCCAATGTCATTAGAGGACAATTATCAGATAGATCAATTTCTCCAACCTTATCTTTTATATTTCCATTATTTGATACAGTAACTCTAAGAATCATATCTGTTCCAGCGTTCATAGGTCCGACAGGGTCATCAATATCTACAGAAATTGAAAAAATTGTTGGTATTTTTATGTCTGCTATTGCTTCTTGATTTTCAGGTATGAGGACCTGCACCCCAGCTCTTGTAACCAAACTTGCAGTAATCTTCATTTCTTCCTCTGTATTTGCCGCAAAATTATAAACATCAATATTTTCAATCGCTAAAGAGAAGGTTTCATTCTCTCCAGCTTGGATTTTCTCAGATTCAGGACCATCATCTTCTCCATCAAAGGGAATATCATATGTGAAGCTAACTTCAATTTCAAACATCTGAGTGTTATGAACATAGAACTCTATTACTCTCTCTCCATCTTCATTTAGAAGAAATGGCATGCTATCATCATCCGCAATATATTTTATTCCTAATTCCCAATTCCCTAATTCTGGTTGTTCTTGTGCAGAACTAATTGTGGTCAAACTAGTAATTACAAATAAGCTGACGACGATACAGATAACTTTGTTCATGTCACTCACTCAATAACCCCTTACATGCTCTCTTTGTTAATACCTTCACCATCTTTCTTCTATATGCTGGAGTATACCAAGTATTTGGAACTGGTTTTACAGCTTTGCGGATTTTTTCTGAGAGATATTTGATACTTTCTTCGCCTTCCCAATTCTCTACTAATTCCATAGCTAAATCTTCATGATATCCTGGAATAGATTCTAGGCCTGTAGTAGCAATTCTCAATTTCTCTAATTTACCTTCCTTTTTCTTCCAGAGTGCCGCAACACCGGCTTCTGGAAAGTCCCAAGATTCTCTTTGACGTAACTTTTGATAGTCTCCTGACCAAGTTGAAATTTCTTCAGGAATGGTGATATGAGTCAGTAACTCTCCAGGTAATAGTTTATTTTTCTTCATTCCATCTAATTCAAAGAAATCAATGAGATTCATTTCTCTCTTTCCTGATGTTGAAATCAGGTGTACTCTAGCTTCCATACACATCAAAACCGGTGCTAAATCTGCTTGATATGTGGCTACACACAATGTATTTTGATTTGGAATTACTCTACAATCGGCTCCTGTACCACAATCACATTTATGGCACCAATCAATAGTTTCTCTCCAATCCTCTGTTTGGTTATACCAATAACATCTCGTATCTAGACAAATATTACCTCCTACAGTTCCAGATCTTCTAATCATTATGCTAGCAATTGAATTGGCGGACTTTGCTAAGACTGGATGAGTGAATTCTGATTCTGCCAAGTCTTGTAACCTTACCATTCCACCAATGGTGGTTTCCGTCAGTTCGGTCAATTGTGAAATATTCGCTAAAGAAATTACATTCTTTTTCGGATTGAGATGCCATTTGTAATTAGGAATTAGGTCCGTTCCTCCAGAAATCCAATCAAAATCTTCTTGTTTTGATTGTAAACTTTTAGCAATCTGTATTGCCTCATCTACACTGCTCGGTGAGTAAAGTTTGAATGGGGGCATTTTCATTTTATATCCCTCTCTTTCTTCTTTCAGTATGAACCCATGCACTTCCAGCCAATCTAGGATTTTCTAGATATTCTTCAGAAGGTATAACAGTTACTTCCCAACTTTCATCTACTTCGTCCGGTGGAATTGTTGGATCCATGCCAAATAATGCACCATTATGGTATGGTTCAATTTCAGATGTCAATCTTCTTTCTTTATCTCTGATTGAATGTTCCTTAGCTCTTTTTTCAAGGGTATCCTGTAACTTTGAATGTTCTAACCTAGGTGATGGTAAATCATTGGGGTCATCAATCTTTAATTCTCGACATTTTCTTTCTATATTTTTATGTAATCTGTCTGGAGTAATTGGCAACTCGTTAGTCCTAACTCCTATTGCATCGTAAACCGCATTGCATACTGCAGGTAAAATCGGTAACAAAGGTCCTTCTCCCGCTTCCTTTGCACCAAATGGTCCTTCTGGGTCGTTTGATTCTACGATGATAGGAGTTACATGAGGCATTTCATGTACACTAGGAATCTTATAGTCAAGTAAATCAGTGTTCATTAGATTTCCAGTTCTACCATATCTCATTTCTTCCGAAAGGACTTGGCCCATTCCCATGTGACAAGAACCTATGATTTGTCCTTTGACTGCTAATGGATTTAGTGCTTTACCACAATCATGAGCAGCCCAAACTTTCTCGACTTTTGTCTGCCCTGTTTCCACGTCAACTTTTACTTCTGCAACATATGCTGAAAATGAATATGCTGGTGCTAAACCTGCGGCCGCGCCTTTGTGTGCTCTACCCATTGGTGGAGTTCTATATGCTCCTGAGGCAACTAACGCACCACGATCTTCCTGAGCTTTATGTAATGCCTCAAGATAAGATACACCTATTGCAGGTTCATCTTTTCTGAAAATTCTTCGGTCCCCAATTACTAATTTTTCAATTGGTGCTTTGGTGATTTCAGAAGTTGCATTCAGTAAATCACTTCTAATTTCCATTGCGGCTGAAATCGCGGCATTAGCATTCATGAACGTGACTCTTGATGAATAAGATCCTAAATCAACTGGAGATGTATCCGTTTCTCTAGATTTAATTCTAATCATATCTAATGGCAATCCTAGAACTTCGGCGACTGATTGGGCTACAACAGTATCTGATCCTTGCCCTATATCTGCCGCACCAGTATGCACAGTTACTCCTCCATCCATATCGATTTTCAGATGAACTGTTGCATGTGGGAACTTGTTTGGATCCCAATGTATTGGAAGTCCACTACCAGAAATAAAGAACCCACAACCAATCCCGATTCCATGTCCGAGAGGCATTTTTCTGAACTTTTCTTTCCACCCAGATTCTTTCATTACTCTTTCTAAACATTCTCTCATCCCTATACTAGTTACTCTGAATCCAGTAATTGTTGCGGAGTGAGGAGGTAACAAATTAGCTAATCTAAATGATATTGGGTCTACTTGTAATTGTTCAGAAATATCATCAATTCCTACTTCTACAGCACATCTCGAATTTACTGCACCATGCCCTCTCATGGCCCCACTAGCGGGTTTGTTAGTCCATACTCTTGCTCCAGTGTAGTGGAATGCTCCAATTTCGTAAGGAGCAGTATGTAGAACTCCGTTGTAGTATGTAGTAACATGTCCAAAAGATGCAAACGCACCACCATCAATTAGTGCATCAGTTTCAATTCCACATAGTCTACCTTCATCGTCAGCATGTAGATTCATCTCAATATGAGATGGATGTCTCCCTCTATTAATCCAATAAACTTCCTCTCTATCAAATGTTATTCTAACAGGTCTGCCTGATTTACGTGCTAGTATTGATGCACACATTTCATGTGGGAACGGATCTGATTTCCCTCCAAAACCTCCTCCAACAAAAGTTCGATGCACATTTATCTGATGCATAGGAATTTCTAATACATCTGCTAACGCTCTGTGTACGTAATGAGGAACCTGTTGAGGTGTGTAAAGCGTTAACCTTCCCGATGGGTCCCAATCAGCAACAACAGCATGAGGTTCGGTGGCTGCATGATTTACTCCATTGAAAAACCAATTTTTTTTATGACTGGCAACAGAATTTTCCTTCATTGATTTAATATGTCCAAATTCTTGAAATACTCTTTTCTGTATATTTGCCTCGCCAATATGGTATTCTCCTCTATCATGAATTGGTACTTCTGAATCTTTCAATCCGTCTTTCATATCATGAATAGAGTCTAGGATTTCATATTCAATTTTAATTAATCTAACTGCTTCTAGTGCTGTGGCTTCGTCCTCTGCTGCAACGCATGCAATAAGGTCTCCAATATGTCTGACTCTATCAACAGCCATTGCATGTTCATCTTTAGTTACAGGAAGAACTCCAAATTTATTTTTTGCATCTTCTCCAGTAGCAATAGATATAACTCCTGGTAGCTTTGATGCTTCTGACAAGTCGATGGATAAAACCCTTGCATAATGGTATGGTGATCTTACAATTTTACCAATTAGCTCAGCAGGTAATCTAATGTCATCACCATACTTTGCTCTTCCTGTAACTTTCCAATTACTATCTACTAGAGATGTAGACTTACCAACAACTCTTCCAGTGATCAAGTTATCATGCCTATGGTCTCCCCAAGGTTGTTTTTTCTCCCCTCCTTGACTTTCAGGAATCATTTTTTCATCTCTTGGTTCACTGAATGAGTTTTTACCTCCTGAACCTGGTCTTGAAAAAGAAATTTTACCTGGTTGTTGGCGATAACCCACCATTTCGTCCTTTTCCTCATCAGACATTTTAATACCTCAATTTTCAAATCCTGGATTGGGGTTACTTTTTGGTTTAGTAGTATTCCCTATTTTATCACCCAAAACTAACAATTCACTCGCGGCTTTAACAG
Organism: Euryarchaeota archaeon UBA89; assembly: GCA_002495525.1. Lineage (GTDB taxonomy): Archaea > Thermoplasmatota > Poseidoniia > Poseidoniales > Thalassarchaeaceae > MGIIb-O2. The sequence continues at coordinate 7,439 of DAFS01000052.1, forward strand.
AATCAACGATTTGTTGATATCCAGTACATCTACATAAATTCCCTTCGATTGCATTCTTAATTTCCGATTCATTAGGTGTAGGATTTTCATCTAATAGTGAAGAGATTACTACTAAGAAACCGGGTGTACAAAAACCACATTGACTACCTCCATATTCTCCAAACATTTCTTGTATTGGATGCAGGTGATGCCCATCTGACAATCCTTCCACCGTAGTGATCTCACAACTCTCAACTTCTTGTGCTAATACCAAGCAAGAGAGTTTAGGTTTTCCATTAACTAATACAGAACAGCAACCACATGTTCCCATGTCACAACCTCTCTTAACCCCTAGAGTCCCTACTTGATCTCTTAAGACATCTAAAAGAATAGCATTGCTCTCAACATGTTCAGAAATTTCTTTACCATTTACTTTCGCTTTCCAAGATATTTTTTCAGGGCCAGGAAGCATCGGTAGACGTATGACACTCATGCGAACAGGCTCACCACTCGGGCTCTCCATTTGAGCATTCGGATTGTCCTCCTCTACTTATTGCAGATCCTTCATTACTTTATTTATTATCTCGATTTCTGCTCTTCTTATGTGCTCGCCATAAGTACTCCTTGCCATATCCATCTCATCTGCTAGTTGTTTCAAAGTCACACTTCTATCCATACTGTAGAATCCCTTCCTTGTTGCATGTTTCAAAACTTCTATTTGTCTTTCAGTCAAAATCGATTCCCAAATACTTCCATTATCTTCTTTTTGGAATGTTTGGACAGATATATTATCGGGAGGTAAAACCATTCTAATGAGTCTGATAAACCTACTTACAGATTTTGATAAGCCAGAGATTCTTAATTCCATACCCTTTTCTTCAGAAATCCCATAAGGTGGATGTATGTGTATATTTGATAATTCAATTGCGGAAATTGCTAGTGGATGATTACATAACAAACTAACTAAGATTCCATCATCATTTTCTTCATGTGCCTCAATTATCTCGAAATGTTCTAAATCTGAAAAATCATCTATACTTTTTCCTTCCTTTAGTTTCATCTCTACTAGCTGAGTAACTCCTTTTTCGTTAACTGCCAGATGACCGAGAATTTCCATTCTTTCACATATCTTAAGAATCTCAGAAATTTCCTTAGCACCATACAATGAGACTGTTTTCCATCTTAGTATGACTTTTCGCACAATATATGCGACGTACTGTTGTTATTGAACCCCTCGGTAATTAATAAGTTTTATATTATTGTTAATTCCAGTAGTTTTCACGTATTTCTTGATTAGTTTCCATACATAATGTAACATCTGAAGGCCTATCTGGTTGTATTAGGTTTCCATTGAGATGATTGATAATTGGTTCCACATTTGACTCATTTACTACTCCCCAACCAATCTGGGTACATGGAGCAACCGGAGATACAGGAGTGGTTCCAGATAGTGGGTCCCAAGTATTGAATGAGGGGTACCAAGCGGACAAATTAAGTGCATCTCTAATTTGTGCTTGTGTAATATTCATGTTGTCCCCATTTACTAAATTCCCTCCTCTGAGAGTTGGGTCAGCGCCGGAAGAAAAATCTCCCGATTCAGTTCTTAGATATTGGATTACTTCTGAAAGGAGACCAGCAGTTCTTGGTGTAGCAAAAGATGTACCGCTAGTTTCATGATAGCCATCAATATCGTCATGATTTGGTAATATTTGAGTCCAATCTGCCGCAATATCTGGGTATGAACCACTCATAGTTTCTTTCTGGTCATCTCCCTCTTCTGCATAACCTGAGATCCCTATACTCCAAGGTGGTCCGGCTGTTGAATCTTGAACTGCAGGGGAGGGAGAATTATCAGCGGCTCCTGTATGAATTTTCTTTTCTTGAACAACTGCAATCTCTGTTGCATCTTCTATACCGGGGACAGGAATGGATCCTATTGGTCCAAAACTAGTTGTGATTATATCTACTAATGGTTGGTTAGCAGCTGCCAATACAGCGGCATCACTGAACCCCTCTACAAAGAATATAATCGCATCGGGATTTGCATCTAAAACCGCTCCAGTTACTGCAGTCCCATGACCATCTGATGGGTCATCAAGGATTGGTATATCTGTATTATCATCGGGTGTAGTGCCAATTATTTTCGTTCCAGGAAAATACACTATATCTGTAGAATTAATGTTATCCCAACAAATCTCTTTGTCTGCTTCATATCTCTCTTCCCAAGTACCAGAAAATGTCAATTCACAGGTCATTGTTACTCCCAAACCCTCCAGAAGCCATTCAGGATAAGTCTCATTGGTTCTAAAATGATCATGATATACATTGATTCCAGTATCTACGGGTGCTACAATAGAATAATTTCTAAACGTTTCATCGTCTTCAATCAAAGATTCCTCAACTGAATCATCAGAGATACACCCGCTGAAGGATGCCATGACCATTACCAAGACTAATGACAAAGTTAGTTGTTTCATCAATCAACCGAGACGTTATTTCTTTTTCAGTTCTCCGTGTGAGTGATTTTTCTCTCCAATGCTAGAATCTCTGCACAGACTGCTAATCCAATTTCTTCAGGTGTTTCAGCGCCAATATCAATTCCAATCGGACATCTGGCATTTTTGAACCATTCTTCGCGAACACCATCATCCATTGCCGCTTTCTTGAATGATTTCCATTTTGACTTTGAGCCAATAGCTCCGATTCTAGGTCTTCGTCCATCTTTTCGTAACTTCAGGAATCCTAACAGTAGTTCTTGATCAACTGACCAATCATGCCCTAATAATAGAATATCTGAAAATCGTTTTATAGATTCATGGTCCTCAGATTCAAGAAAATCATTAGTTTTCATTGAGATAGTTTCATCGGAGAGGGGATATTTATCAGTATTAGAATATTCCTTTCTAACATCGAAAACGGAGTAATTCCAACCTAATGAATCAGCAACTAGTGCAACACATTTACCTACATGTCCTCCGCCCGCAATCAAAATATGAGGCATTGGTTCAATAATTTCCATACTCACCTCTACCTGTCCCCCACATAGGCTGTCAAGAGCTATCCCTTCTTTTCCCTTCGCATCCTTGTAAAGATAAAATGTTTCTATCAATCCACCTTTTTTCCGATTTATTTTTGGATCTTCATTTAGCAATTGAATTAATTTTTTTTCTATTTTTAATTCTAATCCTGCACCCCCTACTGTGCCATAATTTTGCATTTTTGAATTAATTGCTAGTTTTGCCCCAGGTTTACCGGGAACACTTCCTTTTGCAGAGATAATTGTTGCGATGACGACCCTATGTCCCTGTTTTACTTCATTCAATGCCCAAGATAGAACATGAACTGACATGTGCCTCTGAGGGGGTCCTATACTTTTTGATTTTGTATATTCTTGTCAGAGAACAATCACAGATCATGTTCAATAGTAATTTTTCTTAATTTTTTTAAATCTTTAGGGAAATCTATGTTTAAGTGTAAGAATTCATCATCTACTTCGATTTTTGCTGGATTGATGATATCTCGAAGAGGAGTTGAAGGATTACTTGAAAGAATTTTTTCACAATCCTCTTTCGATAAAATCACCGGGTGTCCACCTTTACCATTCTTACTAGGACAAGATGTCTTTTCCAAATTAATTAATTTTTCAATAGTTGCATTTGAAAATCCTGGCCGGTCTACTGGAACAATCAGGCATCTTTCGCTTTCAAGTTCCTTAATTCCACACTGTATACTTCCAGTTCTACCACTCTCTGGATTTGTATTAATCACTACCTTCTCGCCTAACTTTTCCATCTCATTAAATAATTCTACTCGAGTTACAATAATTATTCTTAATTTTTTACCCTTTAATTTTCTGATTAATATCTGAATTAATGATTCACCATGAATATCCACTAATGCTTTAGGTTCCCCAAGTCTTTTACTGGCACCCGCAGTAAGTACAATTGCATCTATTTGGCCCAAACTAACCACTGTTTTCATCTTCTGTTTGTGTTTCTAAATCTTCAATCCAATCTTCATCTTCAATTTCATCTTCAATTATTTCATTAGAAAATACTCCGGATTCTTTCAATTTCATGGTTGTCACAGTAAGAGCAACAAATAAAATTATTACTAAAATAGATAATAATCCTGTTATCAGTGCCATATTGCTAGATCCACTAGTGCTTATTTCTATTTTTTCTTCTCCGACTATAGTTATATCAACAGCTAAATTTGTTGATGCTCTATCTTGAGTAATTGCCCTAACAAGTAATACTTGATTACCTTCAACAGTATTGTTTGGCAGATATTGTAGTCGATCTACAAGTAGTGAATGAGTTACTCCAAAGTTTAATTCATTAGAATTATAATCACCTAAATCCATCCAATTATCTCTCATATCCCAAGTTCTCCATTGGACTGTAGTGGCTCCTCCTTCAACATTGAACTCTATCTCTTCTCCCTGACTCAAATGAATTCTATTGTCTGCGCCTAATTCGTTGACTAATGTGACATTTAGAGTGAGCGATAATTCGTAAACTTTGTTTGCTGCCTCCATTACCGATGGAACTGAGTTTACATGACCATGTCCGTAAACATTATTCTGCCTATTTTTAGGGATATTATCTTCAGCACATGGCTCATTTGCTAACATATAATGGCATTCTCTGTATGTTGCAGTTTCTTGCATTATATTTCTTATATCAAATGGTGATAAGTCTGGATTTGCTTGGTACATTAAAGCAGCCAGTCCCGCAGCCCCTGGGGTAGCCATACTGGTTCCTGATTTTCCTGTGTATCCATTACCAGTATTGTAATCAGGAGCCATTACATTACTTCCAACAAAGGCAATATTTGGTTTTACTCTCCCCTCTTCAGTTGGTCCTTGACTTGAATAAACTGCTATTGCAGTATTCTTATCCAGTGAACCAACAGTAATCACGTCTTCTGCACTTCCAGGGGTGCCGATAGTTGCAGGCCCTGCACTGTTCCCAGCGGCAATGAATAGTGCAACTCCTTCTCTCATCATCTCATTACCCATTCTATTTACAGATTCTTCTTCAGATGATGTCCATTCAATTGCTCCTGGTCCGCCCAAACTCATACTTGCTGCTCTAATATTGAAAATATGTCTTTTTTCCACAGTCCATTCCATACCAGCCATCACTGTTGCAAAAGAACCAGAACCTCCTTCATCTAGTACTTTGACTCCCACAAGTTGTGCCATTGGAGCAACACCCTTGTAGAGATAATCCGGTGCTCCTGTCCCGGCAGTAATTCCTGCACAATGTGTACCATGTCCTTGATCATCGTATGCTTTCACTTCTGTTCCATTAGTTAGTTCAGGAGTATTAACTGGATCATAGAAAGCTATCACTTTAGGGTCATTTGTACTGTTGTCATCATCAATATCATCCAAACCTACATGGTCACTATCGATACCCGTGTCTATGATTGCAACTACACTTCCTGAGCCCGTGTAACCCGTATCTTGCCATACTTGAGTGACATCATGAACTTCATTAACATCATTCATTTGAATCTCTAATCTTCCATCTAATTCTACAAATACAACTCCAGGTAATTCAACTATTTTTGGGACCAAATCTATGTCTACTTTACCTGCTATACTATCTATCAGCCAATATCTGAATTGAACTTCGAAAGATACATGTCGCTCCAGCATTCTTTCATCTTCTACAGTTGGGGTGTGCTCAAAATCAACAATGACGCTAATTCTATTATTTTCATCTAGATAATCATAATGGCTACTTTCTGGAGCCATCCAAATAGCATCATGAATCCTATCTTTGTTGGTGTCCATATTCGTATTTTCCCACCAATTTAGTTCTTGTTCGGATTCTTTCCTATCATCTTCTTCCAATGTTGCTGAAGACGCTATCAATGGTACAACCAATAATCCTAGAATCATTACCGCAGTAATTCTTCTAATAAAATTCACTCTTTCACTCATATTATCAAACGTTCCGAGTATTCCATAAGTATTGAATGAAACGGTTTAGTGTTCCTAAAATAATTATAATTAGATTTATTTTTGAAGCATTTCTCTACTAATTATCAATCGTTGAATTTGACTTGACCCCTCAAATATTTGCACAACCTTTGCTCCTCGCATTCTTCTAGCTACTGGGTACTCTTCTGAATAACCATAACCTCCAAAAATTTGTACCGCATCAGTAGTTACTTCCATAGCCATATCTGCTGCAAATCTTTTTGCATGGGCAGCCTCTAAGGTATTGCTTTCTCCAGAATCAGATTT
>DAFS01000050.1 GCA_002495525.1 Euryarchaeota archaeon UBA89
CGTCTAAATTAACTATTACTTGAGCCGTTGTAATTATACATAAGTTCTAGGTCGCGAGACTGGGTCTGTAGCTTAGTCAGGTAGAGCGTCCGGCTCTTAACCGGAAGGCCGCGGGTTCGAACCCCGTCAGACCCGCCAACAATTAGCTAGGCGAAAGCAATGTATTTGCTTACCCGTTGTAATTATAGAGGGGTACTTTCTCGCGAGGCTGGGTCTGTAGCTTAGTCAGGTAGAGCACCGGGCTTTTAACCCGGGGGTCGCGGGTTCGAACCCCGTCAGACCCGCCATGCTCATCACCAATTTTTGGTGAGGAGTTTGGCCTAATCCCCGGGTTCAATACTAATTATCTAATGCTGACTTTGATATGTCAGTGCTTACACGCTCAATCACGGTGGTTGACTCTAATGAGTAAAGACATATGGATTAGCGATATTCTTGCTGGCAAATATGACGGTTCTGAAGTCGAAGTTAAAGGCTGGATTTATCGTTCTAGAGGTTCGAATAAAATTAGATTTATTGTTGTAAGGGATTCAACTGGAAATATTCAATGTGTAGCTAAAAGAGATGTATTAGGTGATGTCTTTTTTGATGAGTTGAAAAGTTCCTTAATAGAATCTAGTGTTATTTTGAAAGGTATAGTCCAGTCAACTGACAGGGAGCATGGTCATGAATTACAAGTTTTGAGCGGCGAAATAATCGGTCCAGTAAACCCTGAAAGGCCATTTCCAATAACTGAGTCCGCTATGGCAGAGGCAGATGGTGGTGAAACAGAATTTCTTCTCGATAACAGACACCTGTACCTTAGAACAAGCAGAATGACAACGATGCTAAAAATTCGGTCATCTGTATTCGGAGCTGTACATTCGTACTTCCGTGATCGTGATTTTATTGAATATCAAGCTCCTAATTTTGTTGCTGGAGCAGTTGAGGGCGGTAGTACTCTTTTCGAAGTCCCTTACTTTGGTCGTAAAGCATATCTCACTCAATCATGGCAACTTTATGCAGAAGCAGCAATGCCTGCACTTGAAAGATTGTATACAATTGCTCCATCATTCAGGGCCGAAAAATCCAGAACTCGTCGTCATTTAACAGAGTTCTGGCATGCCGAAATGGAAATTGCTTGGGCTTCAAATAATGAAGTTATGAAACATGGTGAAAGACTAGTTCGACATATTTCTAGTACAGTGTTAGAAGAGAGGTCGGACGAACTATCTAGTTTAGGTAGAGATTTAGATTTGATTTCACAATATGCAGATAACCCATATCCCATAATTCGTTATGATGAAGCAATTGAAACATTACAAGGAAAGGGTATAGATGTTGAATGGGGTCAAGATTTAGACTATTCAAAAGAAAAGATTTTGACTGCTGATTTTGAAGTCCCTCACTTTTTGACACATTATCCTAGAATTGCTAAACCATTCTACCACAGGCCAGATCCTGAAGACCCTAAATATGTTCTTTGTCATGATTTATTGGCACCTGAAGGATATGGAGAAATAATCGGCGGAGGAGAGAGAACATGGTCCGAAGCCGAAATACTAGAACGTATAGATGAGGAAGGAACTCCTAGAGAGCCTTACGAGTTCTATATCGACACTCGTAGATACGGGGGGGTCCCGCACGGAGGTTTCGGAATGGGTGTAGATAGAGTATGTACATGGTTATCTGGTGCTGAACACATTAGAGAAGTTATTCCTTTCCCTAGAGATAGCCGCAGAGTCACACCTTGATTATAATTTGTTGAGAGCCCAATAGTATGAATTGCTAATCGAATGCCATATACGATAAACATTACTCGACGAGCCATGGATAGCGACTGGCGGAGTGTAGATTTGTCCAACCCAACTGAAGAACATGCAATGCTTAGGGAGATGATTCGAAGTTTTGTTTCTGAAGAAGTTGAACCACAGGCATTAGAGTATGATAAATTTGAGAAGTTTAATCAAGATCTCTTTAGGAAATTAGGAGATTATGGATTACTTGGAATTAGTGTACCTGAAGATTATGGAGGTTCAGGGATGGATGCAACAGCAGTCGCAATCGTAAATGAAGAATTATCATACTCTGATCCTGGTTTTTGTCTTGCTTATCTCGCCCATTCTCAATTAATGGTGAATAATTTAGCATATAATGGCAATGAAGAACAAAAAAACCGTATTCTACCTAAAGTTTGCAGTGGTGAATGGATAGGTTGTATGGCAATGAGTGAACCAGGATATGGCACTGATGTGTTGGGGATGCAGACTTCTGCCAAGTTAAATTCAGATGGTAACTGGGTAGTAAATGGCAGAAAAATGTGGATAACTAATGGTTCAATTGATGATGAAAGTACTCCTGCAGATATTTGCTGGCTCTATGCCAGAACTGGGACCGACTCAAAAGGTCGTGCTCAGATTACCACATTCCTTGTCGAAAAAGGAATGCCCGGTTTTTCGGTTGGACAGAAAATCTATGATAAATCCGGAATGCGTGCATCAAATACTGCAGAATTAGTGTTTGATAATTGTATTGTTCCTCCAGAAAATATAGTTGGTGGTCCTGGTGAATCTATGATTCATATGATGAGGAATTTAGAAATAGAAAGAATTGGTCTTGCTGCAATGGCTCTTGGTATAGCTCGTAGAAGTTTAGATGCAATGAATAAATATGCTTCTGAAAGAGAAGCATTTGGTAATGAAATAAGGAATTTTGGACAAATACAAAGGCATATTGGCGAATCCTGGGCAGAATATAGGGCAATGCGTTCATATGTTTATGATACTGCTAGAAATACGAATTTGTCCACTTCAGGAAATAGACTAGATACTGACGGCGTCAAACTTTATTCAACTACTGTGGCAAAAAACATTGCAGACAGGGCCATACAAGTCATGGGTGGATATGGGTATGTCGGTGAATATGTAGTTGAGAGATTATGGAGAGATTCTAAACTATTAGAAATAGGTGGAGGAACTCTAGAAAGTCATCAAAAGAACATTACTAGAGATCTTGCTAAAATGCCTGAAAAAATCAATGAATGAGATATTTTTGGTAGTCCCGCCCGGATTCGAACCAGGGTCGCCGGGACCAAAACCCGACATGATGGACCACTACACTACGGGACTAGTGGGCATATCCAATCGCTCTTACTCTTTGATTATGACGGGACACGTGGCCGGTAAATACAAGTTGTCAGTAACAACGCAAAGAATATGCATCAACATCGTGCCGTGGTTTTAGCACTGTTAATGTTAACCTCTTCAATTTCATTATTAATGTATAATGATGATAAAAGTACCATAAAAGATGAAAATCATACTGTCAATACAATATTCGATGATAATACCTTCTCATTCCCATCTCCAGGGAATCCATGGATTGAAGAATCTCTGAACATAAGAGTTGAATCAGGAGTTGAAAAAATTCGTGTTACTGTAATCACTTGGTCTCTAGCAGAATTGAACTATTGGCAACTAAAAAATAATGCATTGGATAAACAAGCTGGTGTAAAGAATGGCGAAATTTTTGAAGTTTATGACCCTACTACGGGAGAAATTGACCATAGAACATTTTGGATGTCAGCTGATATTTTTCATAAATTACCTAGTGTCCCAGGAGTGATATCAATATTAGATGCTCAAAATAATCCTCAACCATATGACATCATTCCATTTGAAAGACCTGACTCTAATCCTGAATCAGTAAGGTCTGGAGAAATCCATGGAGCAAATGATGCTTGGGAGAGAGGATATACTGGTGAAGGTATGGTAGTTGCAGTTGCAGATACTGGAGTTGATTTTGCTCACCCTGATCTGAATGGAACTCAAGCAAGAGTTGACGATTCTCGTTCTGATTGGTCCGGTTGGCCGATGATGTTTGACCATAATAGTATGTATACATATTTGGTTAACGGAAATGCTTATCCTCAGTCAAATACATGGTATGCAGATACTTCAAACTTAGATTATGACAATAATTCTGATGGTGTATTAGATATATCTGGATACAATATTTCTGGTATTCCAAATTCACTATCAGGTGTATATCATTTAGGAGAACATCCTGATTCAACATTGCGTTCAAAAGTAGGTGCAGATGTCCCAATTCTTGTCATAGACGAAGATATTTCTGGAGTATATGAAACAGTTTACGTAGATATGGATGTAGATGGAAACTTCACGGGTGAGAAGGCAATTAAGCCTGGATCAGAAACAACTGGTTTGGACACCAATGGAGATAATCTTTGGGATATTTCTGGTGGATTAGTATACTGGGTATCTGATGGAATTAACGGAGTCCCATATGGTCAAACATACTCAATAAGACATGGTTATCAAAATAGAATAGCGGGTGCAGGGAATCTGACATTATTTATGTTAGATTCTGGAAATCATGGGACCCTATGCGCCAGTGCAATTTCTGCACAAGGAGTGATTGACGATGGAAGAGTTATGGGGATGGCTCCTAATGCTACAATTGCATCAATTGGAAACCATTACTCCGGCGGACATTCACTAGATGCTTGGCGATGGATTGCAGAGGGAAACGACGGTAAATCTGATACAAAGTATGATCAGGCTGATATCGGTTCTTTCTCTTTTGGATATTCTAGTATTGATGAATCTGGAGCCGATGGATATTCTCTATATCTCGATTGGTTAACTAGAGTTTACAATGATAATGCCTCATATTCTGTCGCTATAGGTAACGGCGGGCATGGTTTCGGTACCACGAAAGTTCCGGGGGCAGCTCATGGCGTATTCTCAGTGGGTGCTTTTAGTTCACGTTCCAGTGATTCTTGGGGGCAAAATGCCCCTTGGTCAAATAGAGGACCTAATGTTGTAGGGAGGATGGATCCAGATATTGTTTCAGTTGGATGGAGTGCAACTGGAGATCAGCCTCTTAATTTAAGGAATGATGCTAATTCTGCTTGGTCGACTTGGGGTGGGACTAGTCTAGCGACTCCAATTGCAGCGGGCTTGTTAGCAGTAGTTGCTGAGGCTTGGCAAGATACACAAGGAGAGTATCCAGATTCTCAGACCCTTCGAGACTTCGTCTTATCTACATCAGATGATAGAGGATATGAACCATTTATTCAAGGCGGTGGATGGTTCAATGCTTCACGGGCTGTATCAACATTAGAAGGAGATAATGGCAGTTGGTGGATGAGTCCTGCACAATGGAATAGTGGTACATTCCAGGGAAAACATAGAGATGCCAATATCAATTACATGTTCCCTGGAGAGTCACAAGTAGTTGATTTAGATTTCAAAAATCATGCTGATACTGATGTTTTACTTAGATTCACACCAACTTTATTTGAACCACTTGCTCATGAAGTGATTGTATGGAATAGTACTGGTAATGGCAGTTCTAATGGCGTAAATGATACTTGGGATGGTCATCAAGGAGATAGGCCCGATTTGTTAATCCCTTTGCATATTCCTGAATCAGCCAATGCTCTACCCGAAGAAACTCGGCAAATTAGGGCCAGGGCAACAATAGAATACTCAGCATTCGATGAGAATATGGATAGAAGTACTGAAGAAAGAGTATTTTTACAGATTTATAGGTGGTCGGATGATGATGGCGATGGAATATATGTCGAGGATTTTGATAATGATTCAATGGTTGATTCTGATGACTGGACCGAATCTAGTGAATTAGAAGAAGTAACATATTGGTGGTCTAATGGCCCTAATGCAGAAGTAAGGGTAGGGAATCCCTTTGAAGATGCTAGAGATGGTATTTTCCTAGGGGTTTGGAATCATAATGGGGATTTGTCTGATGAACCTGTTAGAATTGAAATTGATTGGACTGCATTTGGAAGTGCAGATGATCAGTGGATTTCTGTACCACCAACAATGGTCGTACACGCAGATAGTAACAATACTATTCAGATGAATATTGAAGTCCCTATAGATGCAGAATCTGGTCTACATCAACATGGTGTCTTAATTGAGTCATTCGATTATCAAAATGGTTCGGCATCTATCACATCTCATCGAAATTGGACACTTCCAGTTGTAACTAATGTGCCATGGTCAGGACCTTTTGAAATCAAACCTAAACCACTAGATGGAAATATGTCAAATCAAACTCTTTACGATGAAGAATGGATTAGCGGAGCAACAAGATGGAATTGGCGTGCTGAAAGTGGAGATTGGAGATTCTTGACAGTAGATTGGCCCGAAGAATGGGATACTGGTGGCACTGTAATTTTAGATGTTGACTGGGAAGATAATCCATACACAGATATTGATATCTTATGGCTTGATGAAACGCCACATGGTTATTCAACAGATGATCCGGATGCTTATGGTGATTCAACATTCAGTATTTCTTCTAGATCAGTAAACAATCATGTTGGGAGTGGTAAGCATAATTGGGGAACTTATACTGGTACTTCTAGAGAAGTCTTCACAGTGCCTGCATTAGCAGGAACTCACCAAATGGTGCTACATACTGCCTTACATGGTGTTTCTACAAATGATAATGCTTTGAATATCTCTGTTGGTTATGTAGCAGCGGAAGCAGATGGTTTCTCACAAACTGTAACTGATTGGTCAGATGGCGACGGAGTCGATGCAGTCCATGTGGTTTCTACTGTTCCTATGGATATCGAATCAGTTTCATCATATGGATGGACACAACCAATATACTTCGATAATGAGACTGCTTACCAAGATGTTTCAAGTGATAAGATGACTTCCTCATGGTGGCATAATTTCACTCTGGAAGAAATTAGTGAATTGAGTATTTCCATGGATGCATATGAATCCGCAGATTTGGACCTTTTCTTATTCTTTGATGATAACGAAGACGGCCAATTCTCATCTAATGAGGAGATTTCTCGATCATGGTCCGGGACTTCTTCTGAAAATATAGAATTGAATGATGTAGAAAACGGCCTTTATGCAGTAGCTGTGCACGGCTATTCAGTATCGGGAGAAGTCCAATTCTGGATAGATATTGGAATGGTAGGAGGTGATAAATTAAATATTACCGACCAGATTGAATTATTAAACTCTGAAATAGATTCTATCTGGCCAAATGGTTCAGAAACTCTAGCTGGAAATGTACCTACCAGTGCGCATCAAATAAATTTGGCTTTCGAGCGACCAGATAATGCAGGAATATGGCGAGGAGAAGTAGAAATAATTCTGGTAGGCGGGATTACATTAAGTCTCCCATATACGTATAATTTAGTTGAAATTGAACCTTATGTTGAGTTTTCTACGCCTGAAAACCTCACGCAGACTAATGAATTATTACCTATAGAAATTTACGCTTTAGATACAGGAATAGGGTTTTCTTTAGACGATCTTAATTGGTATGGGATTAATAATCAAACGATTATTCCATCTGCTGATTCTGTGGAAGCGATTGATACATTATTTAATTATCATAATTTAACAAATATATGGAATTCAGGAAATCACTTTGCAATGCCAGAAAATATTTCTTTCAGGGAAGTTTGGATAAATTCAACAATCCCTGAATCCGAGCAATGGCACGATTATGGCGCCAATATTACTGATAGGTCCGGTCTATTTAATCAGTCTTGGCTTTCTGTGAATTACGATATTACATCTCCACCATTGTTTATTTTCGGCATCCCAGAAATCACTAAAGAACCATATGTAAATTTGGTTATTCAGACAGAACCAGGTTCTAATGTCTATCAAGATGGGTACCCTATTTCTGGTTTTGATGAATATGGTTTTGTTAATTGGACTGTAGGTTTAATTCCAAGTGAAATAGGTATTGAATATGCTTTAGATGGATCTTCTAATGACTACTACTTAATTCCTGAAGAGAATTATTTTTCTATTACTTCTGTCGATGTGGCTGGAAATAGCGTCTCTAGTAGCCATATGGTAATTTTTGATAATCAAATTCCAGAATTAGATTCATTATATATCGAAGATCAAAATGGATTCAGTTATTCAACAACCGACTTTTATAGTGTACTTAACATTACAAGTTCTACCTTCGGATTAAATATGTCCGTGGATGTAAAAGAGTGGTGCCTAAATATTACTAAGGTATCTTCAGTGATTGACGAAGGTATAGAAATTTGCAATTCAAATGATAAAATGCCTGAAATTTTAGTAACTAATCTTTCTGGTTTAGAAAACACAAGAAATACCCCTGTCCATATAAATTTGAATAATGTTTCAGATGGAGATTATTCGATTAATATTAATCTAATTGACTGGGCAGGAAATTCTGCTTCTAAAGAATTTGAGTTACATCTAGATCGTAGTATTCCAATTGTTGAATGGATGTTATCTCCTTCAAGTAATGGCGAATTATTTGATCATCGTCAAGTTATGAACTGGGCATCAAATGAATTATCTCATGTTTATTTTACTCATAATGGAGTCCAAATTGATGAATGGCAAGGATTCGGAAGTGAATCCAGTTTTACTTTGAAAACCAAAGGTCAACATGAATTTTGTATCATAGCTTATGATTCCACAGAAGGCCAATATAATGAGAATATTTTAGTTGACTGTCAAATTTATAATCTTAATGAATCGATATATGCTACGAATGTAGTTGCCCCTTGGAATGGCGGAATTACAACAGAAAATACAGTTTCCACAGTCCTTTACAGAGGTCCTAATCAAGAAATTTGGTGGCAGAATGATGCAGAAGATGAGAGATTCCTAATTACTCCCGGTGCATTGGTAGTTGAATTAGACTTTATTTTAAAAGAAGGAATTAATGACTTCTCGATTGAGATTGAATCATTAGATCAGATAGATGAATATCAACTATCTATAACTCGTGATACTATAGCTCCAATTCTTTCATTCGAACAAATAAGTAAAAGGAATTCTACTTTGAATCCGATTAAACATATCGAAGGAAATTGCGAACCCGGTGCCTATGTGATGATTTGGAGTGTAATTGAGTCATATGAATTTATTTGTGACTCTTCAGGCCTAATTGATATCAAGATTTCAGTACAAGATATAGTTGGAACACATGTCATTCAAGGTACTACAACAGATTCAGTAAATAATAGAAACTCCTTCTCAGTTGAAGTAATTAATCAGAATTGGATTGATTGGGCTATTGATGATGCACAGGTTCAAGGGCCAATGCTTTGGTACTTCTTAGCAGTTTTACTAAGCACACTAATTCTTATCAGTTTGACAGTTTTAGCACGAAGATCATTAAGAAAAAAGAAATTTAGTAATACAAATTTAATTTCTCTTGAGGAGTCATTTGAAGAAATTAATGTTTTATTAAAATCATCACCATCGCCCGAATCAAAAATAGACTGGGGTGTAGTCAATAGTGATTTGCCTGAAGCAGAAGAGTTGAGGTCTTGGAAGGAAACTACACGAAGTATCCACTCTATAAATCAGGATGATGGTGAAGATACAATTGACCTCGATTGAGCATAACCCTCATTGCTCAATGTTGTTTCGTAGATGCATGGCTATAGAACATATTGCAATTATTGGTGCCGGACAAATGGGTAATGGTATAGCTCAAGTTTCAGCTTGTGCCGGCTACAAAGTAACTATGATTGATATCAAAGAAGAGTTTGTCGAAAAAGGAATGTCGACAATTAGAAAATCTCTAAATAAATTAGTTTCTAAAGGTAGAATGTCTGAAAAAGATGCTGAATCGGCAATCTCTAGAATCAGTACTTCTACTGAAAACTCATCTGCATCCGATGCGGATCTAGTTGTGGAGGCAATTCCTGAAGTTCTTTCTTACAAAACTTCTCTCTTTGAACAATTAGATGATTTATGTAAACCTGAAACAATACTTGCAACTAATACATCAAGCATAAGCATAGATTCTATCGCAGCATCGACAAATAGGCCTGATAGAGTAATTGGAATGCATTTCATGAATCCTGTCCCTATCATGAAATTAGTCGAGATAATTAACGGCAGTAAGACCTCTGGTGAAGTCAATGATGATGTAGTCAACGCTGCAGAGAAAATGGGTAAAACTGCATTATCTTGTAATGATTCACCTGGTTTTGTCTCAAATAGAATTCTTTGTCCAATGATTAATGAGGCAATTATCACATTAGAAGAGGGAGTTGCTGAACCAGAAGCAATCGATGGTATAATGAAATTAGGAATGAACCATCCAATAGGACCACTGGCTCTTTCTGATTTGATTGGAAATGATACAGTTCTGCATATTATGAATGTCCTTCATGAAGGATTCGGAGATGATAAATATGCACCATCTAAATTATTGATGAAAATGGTAGAAGAAGGTAAATTAGGTAGAAAGACCGGTGAAGGATTCTATAAATATTGATTTTTACGTTTCGAGAGACTTCAAATCACTGTATCCCTTCCGTCACACATGGTTAGTCAAAAGAGAATCTCAATTTTAGTTTCAATATTGATGCTAAGTATGCTCGCAATGCCTGTATTAGGTAATGATGCAGGTACTGGTGGGGATGCGGGTAATACCACGTCCACTGCAACACCATTACCAGCAACAAATGGTACATATTATGGCAATCTAACTACATCGTCTGACACCTCGGATTATTATTTGATAAATATGTCTTCAAATACAGGAATAGCTGTCCAGATAACATATCCTTCTTCATCAGATTTTGATCTTGCTCTGTTGAATAGTGGTGGAGGATATATTGATCTTAGTACTAATACCGGAACCACAGATGATGTTACGTCTAATGGTACTTCTGTCGGTGGAAATAGCGTGTATATCTGGGTGGACCATTATTCAGGTACTGCGCAGTATACTATGCAGATTTGGATATTTTCAACAGGCTCTTCTGGTGGTGGAGGCGGAGGAGCTGGTAGTGGTAATAATGGACACGATGCAGGGACTGGTAATGACGCAGGTAATTCACGAGCCAGTGCAATGTTGATCAATGCTTCAAATATCTCATTTTGGGGTGATGTAACATACTCTACAGATACTGATGATTACTACAAGGTCTCAATGCCAGCTTATTTTGGCGTAAGTTCATCATTAAGTTGGAATTCTACTGTGGACTTAGATCTAGAAGTTTATGATAGTTCAGGTTCTATGATTACATATAGTTGGTTTTCTAATCCGGAGACAGTCACAGTGAACAATTATGGGGGCAGTGACTTATTTTTCAGAGTATTTGCATATGGAACAACAGGTACCGGCACTCATGATTATTTCTTATCCTTCACATTCGATAATATGACTAATGCTCCAGTAAACAATCAAGATGATGCAGGAACAGGTGGTGATGCATCTAATGATTATCTGAATCCAACAATTCTAAACATTACTTCGGTCGCAGTGAATAATACATTCTATGGTTGGGGATCTGTTGATGACGATTTGAACGACAATTACCAAACAAATGTTCCGATGGGACACGGAATAAGGGTTTTAGTTTGGTTTAATTCCAGTCAAAGTGACTTCCAAGTAATTTTAGGTGATGATCAGGCTAGTACTATTGATTATTCAAGTGTAAATAATCCTGAATTAGTAACTTCTAATGGCTCAGGAACCTACCCTGGTATGATTGTAGAAGGAATGGATATTTTACTCCAAGTCAGAGCAACTTCTGGCAGTGGTTACTATGGTATGTCGTGGTGGTTTTTCACTCTTGATACAGACGGAGATAGTTTCTATGATACTATTGAGGTAGACTGCGGTAGTGATCCAGAAGATAATTACAGTGTGCCGTTAGATACTGATTCAGATGGTATTTGCGATACATTAGATTCTGATGATGACGGAGATTATGTTGAAGATGTGAATGATACCTTCCCTCTTGACGCTTCAGAATGGGAAGATACTGACAATGATAATATCGGAAATAATGCCGATTTAGATGATGATGGCGATGGCTTCACTGATAATGATGAGATTACATGTGGCTCCGACCCTCTGGATGGTTGGAATCAGCCTTCTGATTTTGATTCCGATGGAATCTGTGATTTGCAAGATTCTGATGACGATAATGACGGTTATGATGACGAAAATGATGCCTTCCCAATGGATGATTCAGAATGGGCTGATACAGATAATAATGGTGTAGGTGATAATTCAGATACAGATGATGATGGAGATGGATATAGCGATAATCTCGAATCTTCTTGTGATTCAGACCCATTAAATTCATTCGACGTCCCCTCAGATTTGGATATGGATGGTACTTGTGACTTAATGGACAATGATATCGATGGAGATAATTATCCAAATGAAAATGATGCATTCCCTACAAATAGTCAAGAATGGTTGGATACAGACAATGACGGTTTTGGTAATAATGTAGATATTGACGATGATGGTGACTCCGTTTCCGATAACTATGATGATTTCCCTCTCGACTTTAACGAATGGGCAGATAATGACAATGATGGTCTTGGAGATAATGGAGATTTGGATGATGATAATGATGGATGGTCAGATTCTGATGAAATTTCTTGCTCTACCAATCCAATGTCGTCTCAGTCTATTCCAAGCGATTTCGATGAAGATATGGTATGTGATTTAGTAGATACAGATGACGATGGTGATGGAGTAATAGATGAGAATGATGCCTTCCCTATGGATAATGCAGAATGGGAAGATACTGACTCTGATGGAATAGGTAACAATTTCGATGATGACGACGATGGTGATGCATGGTTTGATATCCATGAACCAAATTGTGGCACTAATCCATTAGATGGGTCTTCTATCCCTCTTGATTTCGACGGTGATTGGGTTTGTGATCTTGTGGATGATGATGATGATAACGATGGAGTTACAGATGTAGATGACCCATTCCCTAAAAATCCAGAGGAATCGATGGATACTGACTCAGATGGAGTTGGAAATAATGCAGATAATGACGATGATAACGATGGCTGGACAGATAATTCTGAATCATTATGTTTTACAAGCTCATTATCTAGTAATTCAGTACCAGAGGATACAGATGGAGACAAAACCTGTGATGTAAACGATCCTGATATTGATGGGGATAATATCGTAAACGAACTAGATGTATTCCCGATGGATATTAGTGAATGGGAAGATCGTAATAACGATGGGAAGGGAGACAATAAATATCCACTATCTATAACTGATAAAATGTCTCTCAATCCAATACCTACTTTCTTAATTTTATTGACAATTATTGGATTAATTGGGGGGGCTATATTAGTCTATACTAGCCAACAAAAATCTACAAAAAATAATTTGCATAAAGGGACTGATATGACATCATACATGGAAAATGAAGGCTATTCTGAAGAAAACTTAGATTCCGAACATATCATTGATGAAATATCGGAAGAATCTAGCCCTGTGCTATTAGATTCTGATGATTCAGTAGAAGAGGAAATGAAAACCGAGGATGTAGTAACCAATATTCCTCCTCCACCACCTGGTTTTGCTCCTGAAATTGATTCAATACCACCACCACCACCTGGTTTTGCTCCTGAAATTGATTCAATACCACCACCACCACCTGGTTTTGGTCCTCCTTCGACAAAAGAAAAATCCAATGAGATAGTTTCTAGTTGGGAGAGTTTACCTCCAGGTGGAGAATATACTGAAACTGATCCTTTAAGATATGCTGGCTTAGGAATAGGCACTTGGGAAGAAAGGGATGATGAATCATGGGAAAAAATATCTGAATAAAGATATTAAATCTGACTTAATTACATAGCTTTTTACTGTTTGTCAAATCATCAGGAGAAGTCATGTATGTTATTTTTCACTGAATCAGGAAATGAAGTGCTTTTTTTCATCATTAAATTAGTGTTTATTGTCTCAATACATCCTTTTGCCAAATGTAAGGTGTATCGGTGATTTCATGAGCATCTAACGGTACAGTTATATCCTTTTCATCGTGTGATGCACGATAGTGATACCCATGCAAAGCAACACCCTCCGCTCTGTTACACTTGCCTTATTGATGATTGCCTCAGTTATGGTGCCCTTCGCGGACATCCATTCTGCACCCCCCGAACTCATGGACGAAAAAGTAGCAATGGATACGCTACCGACACCTTGTGGGGGTTACGATGCCTGCTTAGGCACCGATGCGGGAGGTTCATTTTCTACCGCCGCTAATATAACAGATTTCTTTGATTGGGATGGAACAGATGAGGCGGTTTCATTCTATGGAGAGTTAAATACGGGGACTTACGGTATTACTGCCGATGTGAATAAGGATATGTTCTCAATTTCTCCGCCCGCAGGATACGGAGTGACTGCGACTCTTCAATGGAATCATTCAGCACCTGGTAGTTTCGTCTACGCTGAATCATACGGCTTCTTACTTTCAATAGGTGGAACCGGCCATACATCATACAGTACTTATTCAGGTGGTGCTTGGGCGTATACATATTACAGCAATTATGGGGAATTATCTATCGGAAGTGATGGTACTCAATCAGGTAATTACGGTTCTGGTTCACCAGCAGCGGATTTGGCTGGCAATCCAGTAAGCTTTTTGGTAACCTGTTACATGAATTGTAATCCATCGTATGGGATCTCATATCATGATTATCAATTAACTGTAGATGTTTATCCTGCAGATAACGGTGTAGCAGGAGACAGTCAAGTAGGATTATCAGGCGATGTAGTCGCTTATGATTCTGGCGCGACAGGCTTGGGCGGCTCTGGGAGTAATCCTGCAGGAGCGGCTTCTTCATGGACCAATACGGTTTCTGATGCTTACACTACATCCTCAGCTAGTGAAGAATTTTTAATTCAATGGACCGCGGATGCTTGGGCCAGTGAGAGTAGCTACGAAGTTTCTAGTCCGTCTGGAACTGTTTACTCGGTTTCGTCTGGATTTTCTAATTATGCTACAGGTACATCAGGGCCTTACTCAGATACATCGGCAGGCACTTGGACCATTACTGCTCTAGATTCATTCGGTGATGGAGGAATACATCTTGCTATAGTTGAGTCATTAGGCTCAGTTACAGGAATTCTGACTGGTGATGCATTTAATCTAGTTGATTCTGGCTCTGGAATGGTAGGGTCAACTGATACAAGTGATCTTTGGGCACTAACTATACCGGATGGATTCCAAGCTAACGTGACTCTAGAATGGGCGCAAAATGCAGATCTTGATTTATACGCTTTCTCTAATGCCGATGAAACAGGAATGCTTGCGTATTCTTGGAGTTCAACCCCTGGCGAATTTATTGACCTAGGTGGTGCAGTAACAAATACTACAGTGTATTTGAAAGTTGACTACTGGTCATGGGGTTCAACATCTAGTTGGGCTGGATACGTACTAACTGCACAACTAACGCCTGCGGTACCTCCTCCTTGCTTCACACAAGATGACGCAGGTTCTGGTGTCGATGCGGCAGACGATGATACAAATGATCCAGATGCAAGTCCAATGGATTTGACTTCAATGGGCGCCGCAGGAACTATCCAAGGGATGCTTTGTGAGGGATATGATGACGAAGATTGGTATGAATTTACATTACCTGCATATCACGGTCTTTGGGCTAGACTAGATTGGACTGAAGATGAAGGGACAGAGCATCTAATGTTCTATCAGTACATGGATGTGGGATACGCTACAACATTATCTTCATCTACAAGTTCTTACTTCAATCCACATGCTGTTTCATCTAATGAATCGTACAGTTTCACATCTAACTTAGCTTCTGAATCGACAGTATGGCTACGTGTTGTAGTATCATCATTACCTGAGGATGTAGAACATAACTACACAATAGAGTGGTCTATCTACAATGCATCTCTTGAACCTGTAGAAAGCGTTTACCAAAACGACGCTGGACTTGGTATAGATGCTCATGACAGCGCTTATTCTGCAACAGGAGCTACTGTAATCCCATCCATGAACAACACGATAATAGGATATGGTCATGATAGCTGGGATATGTATGATATGTATGAAATATACATTCCTCAAAATTATGCGTTAACGGTTGACTTATCTTTCCCTGAACAGAATGATCTTGAATTATTCATAAGATACCAAAGTGCATTCGGCAGTTTATATACTGCAAGTTCATCCTATAACTACAATCCTGAAACTGGAGCCGCTGACTACTCATACGGAGGTCAGAGCTTGTTCGTTATTGTACAAACTGATCGTGGGAGTGGAGATTATACACTTGTTATCACAATGATTACACCTGCTAATGAGCCCGGTGCAAATCCAGATGACTGTGGAACTGGTGTCGATGCATCAGATAATCTGTACACAAACCCTGGTGGTAACACTTGGTTAAATGGAAGTACACAAATCGATGCTAATGGGGACGCAGATGACGTAGGCGGTACATGTACTGGATGGATTTCAGATATGTGGGATGAGCGAGATTACTACAATGTCCTAGTTCCTGCAGGCAAATACCTGTCATGGAATATTACATGGTCAAGTACTGCGTCTTTTTACACATACATGTACAAGTGTCAAGTACAGACTGCTCCTTGCAGTAGTCCAGCTAATCCTGCGTACTACGTTTCACAACCATCATCTCCATATTCTGGAACTGATATCACAAGATCACACATTTCTGGTCTTTGGGTAACACAGGGTGGATGGTTAACACTTGGAGTATACACATATAGCGCGCAAGATGTTACTTACACAATGGATTTCCAATTCCTTGATCTTTCTGATCTTGAAGGCGGTGTACAAAATGATGGTGGTTCAGGAGTCGATGCTGGTGCAGGAGCTTCAGATGCAGTTCATCTTAACGACTATAATACTCCTACAATATTGAATAACACAACTGGTAATTCAGTAATGAATGCTTCTGGCTGGAACCATGGTTCAGTAGATACAACTGACAGATATACGTTTGATGTGCCGGCTAACTTCGGATATGAAGCTTGTATTTCACATGATGAAATACAATACTATGCTTCAGGTTACACAGTATGGATGATATTTGATGTTTATACAGATGGAAGTTATACTACAATACCTTACACATATTACCTAAATCCAAGTATTCAATGCTGGTCTACTAATGCTACTAACAGTTATTATGGTGGTGTTGAAAATATGATTGGAGTAAGGAATTGGGGCGGCTCTTTCACCAGTAACGAGGGAACTGACTATAACATTACAATCAACTTCTTTACATTAGATGCTGATGGAGACGGCTGGTATGATGATATGGAGACGCAATGCGGTTCTGATCCACTCAATGCTACAGATTACCCTGGAGATATCGATGCAGATGGAATTTGTGATGCACTAGATCAGGATACTGATGGAGATGGAGTCATCGATAGTGAAGACGCTTTCCCTGATGATCCTAATGAGTCAGATGATAATGATGGAGACGGCACGGGAGATAATTCAGATCTAGATAATGATAATGACATGTGGAATGATACCGCAGAGTTTGATTGTCTAACAGACCCAATGGATGCAACATCTGTGCCTACTGACTATGATGGAGACTGGATTTGTGACTTACTAGATCTTGATGATGATAACGATGGTTATTTGGATGAGGTTGATGCATTCCCAATGAATGCAACAGAATGGGCTGACAATGATGGCGACAGAATTGGAGATAACTCTGACTTTGATGACGACAACGATGGATACGAAGATTTGGTAGAAGTTGATTGTGATTCTGACCCAATGGATCTAACAAGTATTCCTACTGATTTAGATTTGGATGGAACTTGTGACGCGATTGATACAGATATCGATGGTGATGGATACGACAATGATGTCGATATATTCCCTAACGACCCTACAGAGTGGGCTGATTTCGATGGTGATGGTGTTGGTGATAACGCAGATCTTGACGATGATAACGACTTAGTTCTTGACGTTAATGATGCATTCCCAATGGACCCATATGAAACTGTAGATACCGATGGAGACGGTGTTGGTGACAACGCTGACTTGAATGATGACGGCGATTCATGGACAGATGCTGAGGAATTAGCTTGTGGAAGTGATGGACTTGACTCAACTTCAGTACCAGATGATTTCGATGGTGACATGGTTTGTGATAAGTTAGATACTGACGATGACGGTGATGGTGTGGCTGACGAAAACGATGCTTTCCCATACGATGCTAACGAAAATGCTGATCTTGATGGTGACGGAATTGGTGATTACAGTGATACAGATGACGATGGTGATGGTTGGGCTGATTCAGTTGAACCAAACTGTGGTACAGACCCAATGGACGCTTTCTCAGTTCCTGCTGATAACGATGGAGACAACGATTGTGACGCAACAGATGGTGACGACGACAACGATGGAACAATCGATGTTGACGATGCCTTCCCAATGGATCCAAGCGAGCAAATCGACCTAGATGGTGATGGAATTGGCGACAACAGTGACCAAGACGATGACGGCGACGGTTGGTTAGACGTTACAGAAGTAATCTGTGCTAATGCTGGCGGATTCGGCGATGCAAGAAATGCAAACGTTATGCCAATAGATAATGAAACAAGCCCTGGTGCTGACGGAATCTATGGTACTGATGATGATATGCCTGAGGTAATAATTGGAGATGGCCTATGTAATGCAATTGATCCTGATGATGACGGTGATGGCTACTTAGATCCAGTAGATGAGAATAACATCCAAGCTGGAGAAGATGCTTTCAAGTGGGATCCAACAGAACAATTCGACAATAACGATGACGGATTAGGTGACAATGGTAACCCATTGACACTTCTGGACGATATGAAAGCTGAACCTTTACCATTCGCAGGAATTGGTGTTGGTATCTTACTCGTAGGATATGCAGTTACTAGATCACGTAGTGGACGCGATGATGATTTCAGTGAAGACGAAGACTTCACTGAAGAATTCATTGAAGAAGACGACGAAGAATACGACGATATCGAAGCTTAGATTCGTAGTCGAATGAATACGTAAACCGGTTCGCTGGGACTTTCGAGTCCCGGCGTTCCGGCTTTTTTTTTAAATTTCCAAACTTTCGTTGGAGATATAATCTGTATAATTCAGAGATTATTTTTTTTCTTTATATACTAAATTTGTTATTTTTATCAAAAAAGTACCTCAACGGGGGGGTGGAAGAGTTCGAGTTTGCGAAGAAAGCTAATCTCACTAGATTTGAAATATTATTCGCCATCAGTTAACAAAGTCTCTATATTTGAATCTCAGAGTTACTTCGGTCGGACACAATATTTCTTTCCATTTCATAAGATAATTCTTCTTATTTTTCTTAGAAAATCTGGTGATTCTCATATTTTACAAAATCGTTGTATAGAGTCAGAGAAAGAAACTGAAATAGCAATTTTTATTTACACTTGCTTTTTGACAAAACATGTGTATTGGCATCTGATAGATTATCAGCCGTTTTATTTAGAATCAGGCTTGTTTTCAAAGATTATTGTTTGTATAAATTTTATTATCAGCCTGATATCCTTCAGATTACCCTATAGGGTATGGACCGATATCTTCTAAATGGTATTAAGTCGTCGCAACCTTCATGGTTGCAGCCATGCCGCTACAAAACGACGCACGCCCTAGTGAGAAAACCGTTACTCTTCGTGATTTACGAAGAGTTGCGTTCGGCCTATCCGCCGCGATAATGATCGTAATGATCGCTGGAGCGATAAACGATGA
>DAFS01000021.1 GCA_002495525.1 Euryarchaeota archaeon UBA89
GGTGGAATCCTAGGACTTCTTCCAGATGATAGTTTACTTCTTGATGAAATCAATCAGAAGAATACCGCTAAATCTGCTATATCCGAGTTAGTCAATGACCTACTAAATCAGAGAAAAGCTGCTCGTGATGAGAAAAATTGGGATAGAGCAGATGAAATTCGAAGTGAATTAAATTCGATGGGTGTAATTGTCGAAGATTCACCCAATGGCCCTGTTTGGAAATTAAAATAAATTATTTTTTTTATTCAAATCTTAGAATCCATAGCGAAGGACCGATAAGTCATATCACCTCCGAAATAATGTGTCTATCCCATCCGTGATTGAAACTACATGTGTAGTTTTGATAGTTTTTAGTACCGCAATGGCTGGTTGCCTTGAAGCATCAGAGACAATTTTTGAACAAGAAAATGACTGGGATAAAAATTTGATTTACGTGGAAGACCCATTAAATCATGAAGATGCTAGGCAATTTTTAGTTGGTTCACCTTCAACAAATGATACTTGGGGGGAGGCTTTTTGGGCCGTATTCGGTAATGAAGAGGGAGGTAATTGTTGTGAACATTATCTTGCTGGAACCAAAGAGGGATGGATTGTAAATTTCGGCGGAGAATATCCCACTTGGTCAGAAGATAGAGGATATACTTGGCAAGAATATCAGCCAACTATTTTCTCACAGATTGGTTGTATGGAACCTAAACCAACTCTACCTGGGCAAGAAGGTCTCGGTGAAGGCAGTATTGTCCAAGCAACTAACGGCGACTTAATTTCAATGGGATGGTTCCCGTATCCAAGTGCTAGCGGAGCAGATCAATTCTATGCATTCCTTTATGATTCAGAAGACGAAGAATGGACTTGGTGTTTCAATCGAACACCTGAGCCATTCTATGACCGTTCGTGGCAAGTTGAGGTAATTGGTCCGATTAATGGAGGAATCTATGGTAATGGTGAATATGCAAGTTTAGTAATTTCTAATTTCTGGCATCAAGTTCAGAATGTTGGAGGGCAGATATCTACTGATGGTTTGAATTATGATTACTTCCCATTCCCTGATAGAGATGGAAATTTAGATAGTATTGAAGTAAATCTTATTTCATCAGATTTAGGAGTTGAATGGGATTTTACTAAACCTCACAAAGAAATGAGGGCTTTCCCAGTTCCATCCGGCGGTCTTTACTTTCCAAACTACTTCGTAGATGGAACTGATGCATATCTAGATACTTCACTTAATTGGTGGTCTGCTACAAATCAAAATGGTTCATCACTTCCCTCAGAATATTGCGCATTTGACTCATCAAGTGCACTGCATTGTGTGATATCACAATCTAATGTGATTACTCATCTTATGTCTTGGGATGGTGGTGAAAGTTGGCAAAATTACACCTATGATTTATCAGAAGACGCAACTGCAATTGAGGAATGGGAATTCCATTCAAGTGGATTTCACGATCTCTTTGTTTTGAATGTTAGATATCAAAGTTCTTCTGGCCCTGATATCGATATTGCATGGCATGTACGTGATTTTTCCCAATCATTGGCTCCTGATACAAAGACTATGATTGGTCAAGGCGACTTAGATTCTACGTCCGGTGCAGGTGCAGACATTAGGTTTGACTTTGCCAGTATGGGTATTCTTCCAGATGGAGGTTCTTTCATAGCTTATCATGATTCAACTGATCCGGATCCTTTATTCGCTGTTGAAATGCTTCTTCCAAGTGAATATATTGGTAATTAAGACTAATTTTTTTCCTTAACTGAGAAATTTACTCCAATTCCATCAACTTCAAAATATTCAGTTTCTTTAGGGGCATTCCCTTGATTAATCTCTGCCCTTCCAGCCCTTGTCTCAATCTGGATATGTGACCAGTCGTTATCGAATAATTGTTCTCTAGAATCAATCCATACATTAAGTTCAATTAAAGCCTCAACATCAAGATTTATTTCTTTTCTTTTCGCTTGCACATGTCTAATTATATCTCTAGCCAAACCTTTTGAAATTAGTTTCTCATTTAGTGACATATCTAAAACCAGTGAAACATCACCTATTTCCTCGATCGATATGGTCGCTGCAGCAAAATTTTCTTTCTCTACTCTTCTCAATTCGATATCTTCTATTGTTATATCATATCCCTCTAAGATACAAATCTCTGCTTCTATTTCAAGTAGAATATTATCTGGATCCGCATTTTCTAGCAATTCTAGAACTGCAGGTAAATCTTGTCTACATTTTTTACCTAATGATTTACGATTTGGAGCGATTTCAATTCTTTGGAATCTATCAAGGTCTTCTTCAGTAGTCAGAGTCTCAACATTCAACTCTTCTGCCAATATTTCATGAAAATCAGAAATATCTGGTCCTCCAACAATCCAACCTGATTTACAAGGTAACCTCTGTCTTCTCCCTGCCTCGACTCTTACTCTTCTCCCAGTCTCTGCTAGCTTTCTTACCAATGACATTTCTTGTTCAAGAACCCAATTCTGAGGGGGTAATGTTCTCTCTACCAAATTAGAACCAACTGGCCAATCTGCAAGATGTACAGAATGCCCAGTTAAATCTCTGTGGATTTGGTCAGGTATGAATGGAGAAACAGGTGCCATCAATCTACAGACAGTAAGTAATACTTCATGTAAAGTATGTTGACACGATCTTTTATCGTTACTCTCATCCTCATTCCATAGTCTTCTTCTAGATCTTCTTACATACCAATTTGATAAGTCATTAATCACAAAATTTTCTAGTTCTCTTCCTGCTTTATGGAAATCCCAAGAAACGAAGTTTTCGTGGTAATTTTCGGCAACTGTAGCCATTCTTGAGAGGATCCATTTATCTAAATTACTTCTTTCTTTAATGTCTACAAAATAATCTTTATTTTCTGGATCAAAATTATCCAAAGATGCATAATCTGAATAGAATCTATGTACATTCCATAGAGTAAGGAACATTTTAGCATACGATTCTCTAACTCCATTTGGGTCAAAGTTTGTTGGAGTCCACGGTGCACTTTGTGTCATCATGTACCATCTTATAGCATCAGAACCTTCCTTGTTAAAATGATCCCAAGGATTAACAACATTTCCTCTTGATTTACTCATCTTTTTACCATCTTTATCTAAAATATGGCCCAAAGATAGACATCTCTTGTAAGCCACATTATCGAAAACAGTAGTTGATACAGCAAGTAAAGAATAGAACCATCCTCTAGTCTGATCTACGGCCTCACAGATATAGTCAACCGGAAAAACACTCTCAAATTTTTCTTTATTTTCAAATGGATAGTGCCATTGTGCAAATGATGCACAACCAGAATCAAACCAACAATCCATTACATATGGTTCCCTTATCATTTCACCAGAACAATTTGGATCGCTACAATTTAGTTTAACATCATCGACATAAGGTCGATGTAGTTCTGGAGGTATTGGTGAATCATCTGTTTTCATGGATATCATTTCTTCAACACTTCCAACACAATACTCACTATTACACTCATTGCAAATCCAAACAGGAATCGGTGTACCCCAATATCTTTCACGACTAATAGCCCAATCTTTGATATTAGATAGCCATTCTCCCATTCTTTTTGTTCCAGTCCATTCCGGTGCCCATTCAACTTCAGAATTATGTTGAATAATTTGATCTTTAACTGCAGTCATTTTTACGAACCAACTATCCATTGCATAATACAACAAAGGGTGATCAGTTCTCCAACAATGTGGGTAATCATGAGTATAGATATGTTCACGATATAATTTCCCATCTGATTCTAGAAGGTCAATAATATCTGAGTCGCATTCTTTAACATATCTTCCATCTAATTTTTCATGGGTTCCTTTGATAAATTTACCATCCATTCCAACAGTATGTTGTGCCGGAAAACCTTCTTTCATACCTAAATTATAATCATCTTCACCATACATTACTGCGGTGTGAACTACTCCAGTACCATCGCTAGTAGTTACAAAATCTGCTCCAACTACTGTCCATGCATTAGAATTACTACCATCAACAGCACCAGGAAATAATGGTTCGTAAGACTTACCTATCAATTCGGATCCAGAAAATTCTTCTAAGACTTCCATTTTATGCCTAAGGACATTCCCTAGAA
The DNA here is from genome assembly GCA_002495525.1 of Euryarchaeota archaeon UBA89. Classification (GTDB taxonomy): domain Archaea; phylum Thermoplasmatota; class Poseidoniia; order Poseidoniales; family Thalassarchaeaceae; genus MGIIb-O2. The sequence goes on from DAFS01000021.1 coordinate 4,104, forward strand.
GTTCTTTCGCTAGAATTAACTCCTCACCTAATTCTGCTCCTCCTCTTCCCTCCCAAGAGTCAGATGGTTTAGCCGTTATTTTGACCCGACAATATACTACATCAGGGCCTACGGCTAAGCCAACATTCCCTGGTAATGTCCAAGGTGTTGTGGTCCAAGCTAAAATAGATGAACTTGAATCACTTAATTTAAATTTAATGAAGACCGCAGGTTCTGAAACTTCTTTGTAACCTTGAGCAACTTCATGACTAGAATAACTTGTTCCAGTTTGAGGGCAGTAAGGTAGAACTTTATGCCCCCTAAAAAGAAGGCCTTTTTCGAACATTTGTTTCAAAGACCACCATGCCGATTCAATGTAATCATCATGCAAGGTTACATATGGGTCATCCATATCTACCCAGAACCCCATCCTTTCAGTCATTTCTCTCCAAGCCTGTTCATAAGTCCACACACTCTCTTTGCATTTCTGATTGAATGCTTCCATCCCAAAATTTTCTATTGCTTCATTAGACATTAAATCAAGTTGTTTTTGCACCTCAATTTCAACCGGTAGACCATGAGTATCCCAACCAGCTTTCCTTTCGACAATATGTCCTTCCATTGTTTTCCATCTACATACCATGTCCTTGTAAAGCCTGGAAATCACATGATGAATTCCAGGTTTCCCATTCGCAGTAGGAGGTCCTTCAAGAAATGTAAAAGGTGATTGCTTCGATCTCCTATTTTCAATCGAATTAACAAATGTTTTTTCTTCATTCCATAATTCAATCAATGAAGTCTCAAGAGCTACTGGGTCTAGATTTCCAGCCGCCTTCGGTATGGTCATATCAACCCCGACAGCAGATGCTTTCTTGAACGTGACTAATCGGGAAAAAGTAGATTAGGAAATAACCACGACTTCAAAAGGTATAACCTCGTGCGTTTAATTACATGACAGAGTCCCTATCAATAGATATTGGAGGAATGACCTGTGACGGTTGTTCAGGTAAAGTGAAAAAAGCTCTTGAAAGTATTACTGGAGTGATTTCCGCCGAAGTTTCACATGAATCAGGAGTAGCAATAATTGAACACAAAAAAGTATCAAAAGAAGTATTGATATCTAGCATTAAGTCAACTGGTTACACTGTTGATGGAAAGGGTGAAGACTTCCATTGGAGGGATGGAAGTGTTTGGAAACAATCTGCTCATAATACCAAGTGGTGTTTGATAGGCTGTAGTATTGGTGATTTTGGTACAATTGCTGCATTCCAATCAATCCCTTATCTTGATGCTCTTGGCTGGTCTGGAATGTCGATTATGATGCTTGCAATGTTCAATGGAATCATGACCTCAATCGCACTTGAGACCTTCATCTTAATCAAACAGATGGGGGGAATTAGAGAAGCATTCAGAGTTGCTATTGGAATGTCTCTTATTTCGATGATAGCAATGGAATCCTCGATGAATGCTACAGATATTCTAATCATGGGAGAGCCTACATTGACATGGTGGGTAATTCCGATTATGTTGTTCGTAGGATTCATTACTCCATGGCCATACAACTATTGGCGTCTAAAGAAGTATGGAGTTTCATGCCATTAAGAGAGAGAGAATTATGAGTGATTGGGATTACTTAGCTGACGATATCTCAAATTGGATTTTGAAATATGCCGAAAATAATAATATTTCCAGTTTAGTTGTAGGTGTTTCCGGAGGGATTGATTCTGCAGTCGTATCGACTCTGTGCGCTAAAACTGGTTTAACAACCGTGGTAGTTAATATGCCCATTAAACAAGATAAATCACAATATAACCTTTCAAATCAACATATAGATTGGTTGGTTTCAAAATGGAATAATGTTGAAAGTCAAATTATCGATTTATCAGAAACATATGATACATTATACTCTAAGTTATCTGATTATGATGTCTCTGAATTATCTATGGCCAATACTAGAGCTAGACTCAGAATGTCTACTCTCTATGCTTTAGCAGGCTCAAAAAATGGTATTGTTGTAGGAACTGGGAATAAGGTTGAAGATTTTGGAATTGGCTTTTTCACAAAATATGGCGACGGAGGAGTAGATATTTCGCCTATAGCAGATCTTTACAAATCAGAAGTATATTCTCTAGCGAAGTCGTTAGATATAATCCAGTCTATTCAAGATGCTCCTCCGACTGATGGACTTTGGAATGATGGTAGAACAGATGAAGATCAGATTGGAGCTACGTATGAAGAATTAGAATGGGCGATGAATGAAATCGAAAACCCATCTCTTACTCATGAACAAGATGAGAGACTCGCAGATGTTATGAGAATATATTTGAAGTTTAACCGAATGAATTCACACAAAATGAATCCTATTCCTATTTTCAAGTTTAATCGCTAAATTAAATAACGATTGACTCCACCTTAATTTATGGAATCTCCCGTTGGTTATGCAGACAGTGGCCATAAAATGGCAGTAGAATTTGATAGAAAAATTATTATTTATTGGTGGTTAACCACTAATCTAGGACTTCTTTCGACAATTGTAGGAATACCTCTCATGCTTTTCTGGATACCATTTGGATGGATTGTTCATCAAAAACAGTATAATCATATGTCAGCTGCATTAACTGATCGTTCAGTGAATATGCGTATGGGTTGGGTTTTCAAGAAACAGCAAAATATTCCTCTAGATAAATTAACAGATGTATCTATTCATGAGGGTCCAGTATTGAATGCATTTGGAGTTGTTAGAATGCAATTCGAAACTGCGGGGGCTGCGCCGTTCATCTTAACAGGAGTTAAAAATTCTGAACAATTCCGTGATTTAGTGTTAGAACAAAGAGATTCTTTGGTTTCCAATCCAATTGCAAATACTCCTAACGATGGACAATCAGATTTATTTATAGAAATAAGAGATTTATTGAAAAGTATCGACTCTAAACTAAGTGAATAATCACCAAGCAAACTATACCAACCTAATAATAAGGTCAGTTAGTATACATTATATTGAAGTCATTCATAATGAATTTTCACTTACATATTACAAAGTACCAATACTAAAGGCTCCTCCCAATGTTCATGGTTGAGACTTTGGAACAGCCAAAGTATCAATTAATTATTGATTATGATGAGTTTGAGATAAGACTCTACAGTGAAGTCATACAAGCTCGAGTCTCAAGAGGATTAGGAGAGAATCTTACTCCCTCGAATAACTTTAGGATTATAGCTGGATATATTTTTGGGAATAATAAATCTAGTGAAAAAATTGCTATGACTTCTCCGGTGGAAATGTGGGATACCAAATTAACCACAAATATGGCATTTACCATGCCCTCAGAATATGTTTTTACAAATTTGCCGGAACCTAATGATTCAAAAGTTAAAATTGTCAAAGTCCCTGAAAGGTTAGTTGCAGTAAAGAGATTTTCAGGGTTTTATGGTTCAAAAAAGGTAAGTAAAATAGCCAGAAAATTGTATGAATCATTATTCAAGAAGAATTTGAAACCTGATGGTAGTTATATCCTAGCAGTGTATGACCCCCCTACTAAGTTACCATTTCTGCGAAGGAATGAAATCTTTATTCCAATTAAAGAAATAAGTTATTCAGAAGAAATAGGTTCAGAGGGGTCATTATGAGTATGCAGAGATGTGGCGAGGATGAAGTCTTAACATCTATTGAAGAGGGAGAAGATATTAATCTGATCCTGATAAAAAGAGATGCTCAATCACCACAAATTAGTAAGATATTAAATTATGCTGAAGAACTAACGATTAAAGTCATTTATGGCTCAGAAAATGATTTGTGGCGTATGTCGAGATCTAATTCAGATGGTATACCTGATGCACTATGCTTAGTTGGCCGTAATCCTGAATCATCAATGGTTGAGATTCTATCCAAGGGAGGGCTGATATGGTTACTTGCGGGTGCATCTTATCCAGTTAATATTGGTTTTTGTATACGAACTGCTGAAGTCTCGGGTGCCGATGCTGTAATCATCGATGCTGAATTAAATAATCAAGAAAGAAGTGCAGCAAAACGCGCATCAATGAAGTCTCACAGATTCTTACCCGTTTTTTGGACCTCTGGCATTGAATCAATTCTAATGGCTAAGAACTATGGATTCAGGATAATCTCGATAGAAGATGTAGGGGATTCTGCTCCCTGGGATATTGATATGACTGGGAATATTGTTTTAGTTGTGGGAGGAGAAAGAGATGGAATACCTAAACAAATTTTAGAGCATTCTGATGAAATAATTAGAATCCCGATGTCAGGCTTCGTTCCTTCGTTTAATTTACAGGCCCCGTTAAGTTATGTCGCCATAGAAGCTCAGAGACAGAGAAGTTGATTATTTTCTTGATTTCACCTTTATGTTTTATTGAGTATCTGTACAGCCCACTAAGTATGGACGTGCCGAGTGAGTTAATTTCAATGCTTGATGGCGAACATGGTCCGACTAAACAGAAAGCAGCAAGACTAGTCATAGATCTTGCATCAAGTGCAGGAGCAACTAACTTCGTCCGTTGTGAACATTCTCATGTATCTGGAGTAAGTGTAATCACTGGTGGACATGGGCTTCGTCGTTTTCTTTCAGATTTAGCCGGAGATGAAAAAGGAATAGTTTCAATTCCCACTACACTCAATTCGGCTGGTTGCGATAGAGAAAAAATGGAGGAAATGGGTATAGATTATCCAGATTTCTTGAAGCACCAATTTGAGATTATTGATGCTTATAATAATCTTGGTATCGATGCGACATTATCATGTACTCCTTATGATAGAGGAATTGATTTAGCAGAAGGAATTGGTTCCTGGGCTGAATCGAATGCTGTTTGTTTTTCTAATTCTTATACTTCTTTGGTTACGAATAGAGAGTCTGGGTTATCAGCGCTGGCAACGGCATTAACTGGATGGTCTCCGCTATGGGGCCTTCATATCGGAAAAAATCGGGTTCCAAATATTCATGTTTCAGTAAAATGTTCAATGGAAAACATTTCTGATTGGAGTATTTTAGGTGACTGGATTGGAAAGCAGATAAGGCCTGAATGGAAATTGCCTTGGGGGATGATGCCACATATTTCCGGTCTCCCCGAAAATGCAAGTTTTGAAATGAAAAAAGCATTAACTGCATCAGCTGCAAATTATGGCTGCCCGATGCTTTGGGCTGATGGTCATACCGCCTCTCCTCCAAATGTAGATAATTATGAAGGTGAACTAGTATTCTCCGAGAATGATTTACAATTAAGATATCAAGAATTGTCTCCAAGTGGCATTGTCGATCTTGTTGTAATCGGTTGCCCACAGGCTAGTGTAGGAGAGGTTAGAACTACTGCATCTTATGTTCGTTCAAAGATGGAAAATGGTGAAATTATATCTGATAATCGTCTCTGGATATTTACTAGCGGTCATAATTATGACATTCTAGAATCTGATGGGACTGTAGATTTGTTAGAAGAAGCTGGGGCTTTAGTTTTGAAAGATACATGTCCGGAAGTCACTCCATACAATAGAAATAAGTATAATCATATCCTTACTAATTCGCTTAAAGCGGAACATTATTTGACCTCAGGTCTAAACAAAATGCCAACCAGTGTTTCAACTATTTCTGATTGTGTAGATCATGCATTTAATCCTAATTTAATCAATTCTCCAAGACCAACTTTAGATTCAATAATTGTTAAACCCATGCATTCTAATAAGACACTTAGAACAGGTAGTTTGAAAATAAATGGTAAGAGTCTACCTAGTCAAAAAGAATGGTTAATAGAAGGTCGGGCTCTAGTAACTGATGTTCCAATCACTTATCTTGGTTATGTAAATAGGGATACTGGAATTATCGAAGAGAAAGGTCATCCCTTAGATGGGACAGCCATAGAAGATACAATTTTAATTTATCCCAAAGGTTCCGGTTCTACAGTTGCTCCATTCGTATTAATGGGACTAATTTACACAGGTAAAGGCCCTAAAGCAATTGTAAATTGTGATGTATGCCCTCTTACTTTACCTGCTGCATCATTACTAAACGTTCCATACGCTCATGGATTCGAATCTGACCCAACATTAGAAGTAAATACTGGAGATCAAATTTCAGTTAAACTGAATGGAGGAGTTGTCCATCTTTCAGTCATGTCTCGTGTAAGCGAGGATTGATGACTGATAGTTGCTTCAGTGAAGTTGTGAGTACACGACCCAATCCTGAACCTTGTCGCTCTCAAGACAGGGGTAAGTTTGAAATTTTACAAAAAGATGGTGCGGCCAGAATTGGGCGTTTACATACTAATCATGGTTTACTTAATACACCGATGTTACTGCCAGTTGTGAATCCAAATATTAGAACTATTGAACCTCGTGAAATGTGGGATAAATATCGTGTTGAAGGGTTGATAACTAACTCTTATGTGATATGGAAACATGATGATTTAAGCAGTTCTGCATTGGAAAATGGAGTACATCAATTAATTGATTTCCCCGGAGTCATCGTCACAGATTCGGGAACATTTCAATCATATGTCTATGGTGATGTAGAAGTTGGAGTTGAGGAAATTGTCAAGTTCCAAAAAGATATTGGTGTAGATATTGGAACAATGCTTGATGTTTTTGGTAGACCAGATATGAGCCGAGAGGAAATTGAATCAGCTGTAGAAATTACTGCTGAAAGAGCTTCAATTTCATTAGATATAGCACAAGATGATTTACTATTAAATGGGCCAATTCAAGGAGGCCTTCATGAGGATTTAAGGGCGTTAGCAGGGCAATTAATGGGTGATGTAAAAGGTACAAATGGAGGATTTACGGTTCATCCAATCGGAGGTATTGTCCCTCTAATGGAAAATCAAAGATATAGAGATTTATTCAGTATTCTTCTTTCTGCAAAATCTACACTCCCTCCAAATAGACCTGTTCATTTATTTGGCTGTGGCCACCCATTACTATTCCCAATGTCAATAGCATTAGGCGTAGATATTTTTGATTCTGCTGCATATGCACTTTTTGCTCGAGGTAACCGACTTTTGACACCTACAGGAACGGTTCGTTTAGACGAAATCACGGAATGGCCATGTAACTCTTCTGAATTGTTTAAGTGGACTCCTGAAGAGGTCAGGTCATTAGATAGTAAACAACGTGAAAAAGTCCTTGCTAGACATAACTTAGAGGTTACTCAATCAGAATTAGCTCGCTGTCGAGAAGCTATAAGAAATGGTAAAATCTGGCAGCTAGCGGAAGAAAGAAGTCATTCTTCAGCACAATTAAGAGAAGCATTTCTTTGGGTTCTTGACCAACTAGAAGAACCTGATGATGGTCCTGTTGGTATCTCATCTCTAAGGATGATTTCTTCTACTAATCCTGTCAGAAAAGGTGGTGAAAAACTAGTAGAAGACATAGATGAAAGACCGCATATTCTCCATTTTAAATCCCTACTTGCACTTAGGTGGAGAATTCCTGGTTCTTGGTGGAATGATTCTGTTAAAGATCCTAAGAGAGTAGTAATTATTGAAGGGGCTAGTCCTCCTTGGAGAGAAAGTTCATTACATACTGTAGTCTCAATACTTGAAGAGATTCCAGAATCAATAATACTTATTTCCACTCCCATAGGCCTAATTCCTTACAGCCTAGAAGATGTATCTCCATGGTCCCATATCGATGGTTCAGATGATATATGGGATTCTCCGTTAGATGACGATGAGATTTTTGATGAACTCATTGAATTTGATTTATCGGACCTTCCATATGTTAGAATTACTCCAGGCCTAATTTCTGAATTAGAGATTAAAGGGAAGGAAGAGATATATGATTGGATTGATAGATGTTCTATAGTTGATAAATTATCAGTTTTAAATGGGCTTTCCCCATCAATAGGTTGTAAGATGACCTCAAAAATGACTTCACGAAAGTCGAAAACAAAAAGAATGGTTAATGTCTATTCAGATGGCGTCCATATAATATCTCCTAGGCTAAATGATGGAGGTATTTCACTAACGATTAATGGTGCTAGAATGATTAACGAATACTCATCCACCACTCCTATTCATTTTGGAGTAGAGTATGACGGTGAGGAAATAGATCACCCCGGAATTGCAAAGGTAATGATTGTTGATGATGCGATTCCATTTGTAGGTCAGGGTAAGAATGTAATGCAAGGATATGTACTTGGAGCAGATCCACATTTAATCCCTGGTCAGCCATGCCTTATTGTAGATTCAAACGGAAGATTGGTGGCACATGGCATTTCTGTAACATCGGCTCGAGATATGGCATTCATGACAAAAGGAATCGCTGTTAGAGTTCGCGATGGTGCGTTAAAAAATGAAAAAACTTAATCAGGTCTTGTAGGGGATTAATTCAAGAACGTGTATTACAACGAAGTTATGACACACGTAGTGTGAAGGTGATTTTATGACTGATTTTTCTGATAATGAATTAGTCATTGAAACCGTGGACTTAGTGAAGATGTACGGTCCCCATGTTGCTTTAGAAGGACTTAATCTTAAGTTGGAATCAGGTGCAATTGGGATTTTAGGGCCTAATGGAGCGGGTAAATCTACATTTTTCAAATGTATTTTAGGCCTTATTACAACTACATCTGGTGAAGGTAGGGTTCTAGGTTATGATATTAGAACTCAGGGTGATCTAATACGTTCCAAAATCGGGTATATGCCAGAATATGACTCATTAGATCCTGAATTAATAGCCCTAGATCAAGTACGTTATTCTGGAGAATTAATCGGTATGAACCCCTCACATGCTTCCCAAAGAGCTCATGAAGTATTGGAATATGTAGGGCTTAAAGACCAAAGATACAGGAAAATAGGCACATTTAGTACTGGAATGAAACAAGCCGCCAAGCTAGCCTGTGCTTTAATTCATGACCCTGAAATATTAATTTGCGATGAACCGACTAATGGGCTTGATCAACGTTCAAGACAATTCATGTTGGAGACTTTAAGAAATACAGTTGAACAAGGAAATAGGACGGTATTAATGAGCGGTCATGTAATGGATGATATTCAGGAAGTTTGCGATAGTATTGTAATGATCTATAAGGGTAAAATAGTGGTTCATAGTCGAATTGAAGAGTTAGCAAGACAAGTAGATGAAGAAATAGAGATTTCAGTATGGGGTGGTTCTTCTAAAATGCAAGATTCTTTAGAATCTCGAGGTCTATCTGTCCGACGTTTAGGTAGAATTATCAGAATTAAAGTCGAATCAGAAGATACAATCCCTATTATTTTAGAATGTGCGGTTGAGAGTGGTGTACAGGTTCGTAAAATGGGAGAGTATGAACCTGACTTAGAAGATATTTTCCTACTAATTATGGATAAGTTAGGGGCTGAAGTAAAGACAACTTCTGACTTAATGACTTCGGAACACATGGGGGGTGAACATAATTAGTGAAAAAATCATAGATTTAGATGGTGGAAAAACTCGAATGGAAGCCGCTTATGGGTCCGATGATGGTGATGAAGACCTTTTTGCAATTACAGCTAAGAGAGAGGCGTCAATAGGTACAATATTTGAACAAAATTATCGCCCATGGGATGGTGATTTTGGTCCTAGATGGATTAGAAATTATGCGATTTTTCGGCATCATGTATTTGGTTTATTCACTTCGAAAGGTCATCGTAATTATAATCCATTTATCCGACTTACAATTTTAGTAATTTTTATAGGCGCTATTTCACCTATTGCAATGCTGTTTTTCTCATCTCTATTCGGTTCTGGTCCAGATGGGTTTATCGATAAAATGTGGGGCATAAATAGGAGTAACCTTTGGGGGCAAGTATTGGGATATTTCCCTCGTAATTTATGTTATTGGCCTCTTTTAACTGCATTAGTTGTGGGAGGAATGATTTCTGACGATAGAAGAAATGGAACCAGTGCGATATATTTCTCTAGACCTGTTACAAGGACAGATTATACAATGATGAAATATCTTAGTGTTGCTGTAGTTTTAGGGTTTGTAATTATCTTTTCATACATGTCATACTATACTTTAGCTATAGTATTCAAAGGTGAAGGATGGGGATTTCTGATAGATACATTACCAATGTTCTTAGCTGGTTTGTTATGTAGTATTGCTCTGGTAATCACATATACTTCGATAGGCCTTGCCTTGTCCAGTATCAGTCAGAGTCGTTTTTTCTCTGCCATAGCATTCTTGAGTATCATTTACGGAACTAAATTAGTCGCTTTATTGATAGATCTCCAGTTTGATACTTCGATTTTATACATTCTGAGTCCTTACGATTGTCTTGCTCATTTCGGACAGTGGATGTTAGGATTAGAACTAAATTATTCACATTCTTTGTCTTTATCTATTGTATCTTTAATTTTAATGAATCTAGTATCAATTTTTATATTAATTTCTAGAGTAAGTTCACTGGAGGTTACTAGAGAATGAGCGATGAAAATAAAGTACCTTCAGTACTAGTTGAAAATGTTTCAAAATGGTATGGACAAGTAATAGGGATTAATGATGTATCTCTAGCCATAGAAGGAGGTGTTACAGGGATATTAGGTCCCAATGGTGCTGGAAAATCAACTCTATTCAAATTATTAATGGGTAGAATTAAACCTAGTCAAGGTAGTGTAAAATTATTTGGAATTGATCCTTGGCAAGATACTTCCCCCTATCGAAGAATAGGCTATGTTAGTGAATCAGAGAGACTCTATGATTGGATGACCGGTCAAGATTTTGTTTCTACATTGGCTAGATTACATGGAATGACTCGTAATGAAGCGGAATCTCGAGCAGAGCATGTATTAGAATTCGTCGGTCTCTATGACGTTCGACATAAAGAAATTGGTAAATATAGTAAAGGAATGCGGCAGAGAGTAAAGATTGCACATGCTTTAGTTCATGACCCCGATTTAATAATTTTAGATGAGCCACTACATGGCTGTGATCCTATTGCAAGAACTAGTATTATGAATGTAATCAAAGAATTAGGGAATCAAGGTAAAACAGTATTAGTTTCGAGCCATATTCTTGAAGAAATTGAAAGAATTACTGAGCAAATAGTAATCTTACATAATGGAAGATTATTGGCTCTAGGGAATATTTATGCGATTAGAGATTTGTTAGATAAACATCCCCATAGGATTATGATTACAACCGAAGAACCGAGAAAATTAGCAAATGCATTTATTAGTGAAGATCCAGTTTATGGTGTTAGATTTCCTGAAGAAGGTAAGTTAGAAATACAAACTAATGATCTATCGGCAGCACATTCTGTTTTACCTCGTGTTATTGTCGAATCTAAGGTTAAGGTATCAAGAATCGATAATCCTGATGATAATTTAGATTCTCTATTGGAATATTTGATTGGAGGCTAATGAATGGAGGAACTAGACAAACAAGGTAGGAATCTATCAACTACAGTTTGGACTCAACTTGATAGAAAGGCAGGAGCTATTAGTGAACTGACAATAAGACAGCTTCGTAACCGTATTTCTACTTGGGTTGTTTTGGGTGTTGGTGTTCTATTAATATCGCTTCTACTTATCTTCTATATTGATTCCATTAGAGAAGAATTCGAGCCCTATGATAATGATGGAGATAGTGAAGATTGGGATAATGATGGATACCCGTTGGGTCAGGAAAGAATCTATGGAACTAGTGATTATGATGAAGCAGATTTCCCTGGTTCTCGCGAGTATTTTTACCAAGGAGATATAGATTATAATGATCAACCTAGAAATCATTACGGTAATCATACTTGGCTAAGTGCTTGGGGCTATTTCACACCTACATGGATTGATACAGATTCTAGTAATCCTTTTTCTTGGTATTCTTCAGAATATGATTGGATTGATTGGAATCTGGAACCAATCATTTGTGAAGATACGGGTCTATCGGATGATCCTTTTGAAGAATATGATTGGTGGGAATCGTTAGGTGAAAAAAATTATTGTCTTTACGAAAACGGTACATATATTATGTTCGGAGCTATTTTTATCGGTGAAGGTGATTTCTTTGTTGAACCAGGATTCGTAACAGAATGGGGATACCTTACAGAGGAGTTTTTCGTTGAGAAACACCCTAAGTCAATGTACATTGATGAAGATGATATTAATTGGGATGGCACAAAGATTTCTAGCTCTCAAGGATTTGATGATGATGGTGATTGTCTAAGAGAGGACTATATCGATGAAAGTAACCCTAATGATGACAATAGGAATGGAATTTACTGTGATGTCCAGTGGACATACGATCTGAATGGTAATCTAGTTAGTATCCAAGCTGATTATAATGTAGATGAAGATCCCGATGATTCTAAACATATCGGTGAATCAAGCCATAGAACTTTCGTAATAGGGACTGGGAAAATAGCATTCGTAATGATTTTAGGTCTTTTCCTTCCTCTATTTTTGGCATTAGGATTAGTAAGAGATGAATCTGAGAATGGAACTTTACACTATCTTCTTTCTAAACCAATACATCGAGGGGAGTTTATACTATATCGATTACTAGGCTATCTAGCAATTGTTGTTTCCTATACAGTGATTTTAACCTTTTTAATTGCATTTATCACTTCAATTATTGGACCCGGAGACTCATTAATTAGACTTTCAGATTATCCTGTTTGGTTAGGAATATCACTTTCTACAATCTTAGTTCTAACAGCATATGGTTCAGTTTTCAATACCGTAGGCTTAGTCCTACCTAAATATGGCGTATATCTTTGTATCTTATTTGGTATTTGGGAATTTTTAATGGGTCTTTTTACAATTACTATTCCTAATTCTAGCATTACTATGTTATCTATATCGCATTGGGCGATTCAGATTATTGATGCTACTGTAATGATCGCATGGAGCGATACAGCGCTAATTCAACAACAAGCAGATGCATTCGGCCTAGAAACTGGAATTTCCTTTTTCTGGCACCCACCTGTTCATACTCTAGGTACCGGAAACCCATTCATCGCATTGATAATAAGCGTGGTTTTCATACTCATCTTCAGTGTTGGTATGATCTTGATAGGTCAATTAATATTTAGAAGAAAGGAAATAATGTGAGGTTTCTTTAATGAAAGATGAAATTAAAAGATTTTCTGGAGATTATTCCTCATTATGGCGTCTGGATATTATGCCATCTTTACCCCGTCTTTCTTGGTGGTGGTGGTGGGTGATATTATTCATCCCTGATCCTGATAATCCATCCCGTTCTAGGCAATTAATGGTTTTATGGTCTTCTAAAGAGACACCAGCAATACGTGTTAATGATCATTGGTGGAAACCGGGTTCGAGGATGAGGGTAGATGAACATAAGGGGCATGTAGTACCTGGAATGGTATGTTCATGGTGGTATGATGGTAAAGAAATGCATGAGCCTTTAATTATGAAAGAATGTAAAATGGTATCCTTAGATGATAAACATCCATTATGGCCCTCTGAAGGCTCTGGAAAAGGTTCCGGCGCGGTTGTCCCATTGCTTGATGATGATCTTTCTCTTGGTCTGACAGAAGGAAATAAGAAATTTTGGCTTAATCTAACTAGTGATGAAGCCGCTCAGAAAAATGGTGCACCTAGGTCAATTAAGGCCCAACTTACTCCTTGGTGGGGGCCTCCGAGTCAATTAACTTACAAGAATAATGTATTTTTCTCCAATATGGGATATGACATATTGAGGATTCAGGGTACTAAAGCTTCAGTAGTTATTGATGGTGAAAATTTTGAAGGTACCGGTTATTTTCAGAAAGTTAGTGTTCAGGCACCAACTGTACCATGGTTTTGGGGTATGTTACATTTTGATGATGGTTCTTATCTCGATTGGTTCATGCCACATATTTCATTTTCTTGTTTAAATATGGACGATAAACCTTGGAAATTAAGAGATATTTTTAGGAAAAAAATGAGCGGTTCAGGTATTTTCCATGACGCCAATAGGGACGCTACTGAAGAATTTAATAATTGTGAGGTTGAGTTAGTACAGCCAGAAGAAGAGGAAGAAATTTTATTTGATAATAATGGTAATAAATTACCAAAATTCAGAGTCCGATTATGGAATGAGAAGACGAAAATCTCTCTAGAAGTTAGAGCTGCTTCTCGAGCTAGATGGACTTTCGATCAACCAACTCGTGCAGGAATGGTTAGTCACCTTACATACAATGAATATCCTCTTGAATTATTGCGAATTTCAATTTTGGATGAGCAAGGACTTCGTACAAAGAAAGATTATTCTTGGATTCATGGTAATGCTGAGCATTCATGGGGATTATTACATTAGAGGTGTTTTGATTGAACCAACTTGTAACTGAGCCAATAGATTTGATTGATGAAGAGTTGGCTAGGAAAAAGTTCTCTTTGGCCAATATTGATGAGATTCCTATGTGGATGGGTTCTCCAACATTTCTTTCATATACGCCAAGGTATATGCTCGCTGCAATAATTTTCTTTACCCATTTTATTTTCTACCGTGTGGCAGACACAGTATTTGCTGAAGGAAAAGATGGCTTGGGTTACACCTTTTTACGAATAATAGATCAATTGTTTGATTTAATTGATATATTTGCCTTCATTTTTGTAATGTTGTTTATTGCAAGAATTAATCATTTTCTCAATATATCTACATCGAATTTAAGAACTACTTTTTTCTTGATTATTATAGGTTTAATCCCTTCTTTTTGGTATATGGTAAATATAATCGATTGGCTTTTAGTTGTGCTTGGAAAAGAAGCGCTAAATGTCCCTGAGTGGTTTGATGAATGGTTCCTAGCTTTGGGAATAATTAACTCCTTAATATTCTTATTTTTCACTGTAATTTCTCAATTTTCTTATTCTTATCTAATTACAGATAAAAAAATACACATAAGGAAGAAAATTCTATATTTTTATAATTCAATTACAGTTATTACATTAGATGAATTAGTCAATCTCAAAACACAAGTATCCTTCATGGGTAAGATAATCGGTTACGGTAACATATTACCAATTATTGAAGAAGATTTAGAAATTAAACCAAAAGTGAGAATTGAAAGAGGTGGTTTCCAACAAGTGATTCATATTATCAAATTATTTTTCTTCTATAAGAGAGTAAAAAAAGAGCTATCGATGACCCCCTCTGATTGTTTATTTGGAGTTAAAAAGCCTATGGCGGTATATGAATTAGCAAGCGAATTAATGGATAATAATAATGTTGAAATAGAAATTTAAGTTTCCGCATTGTTATTAATGAAAAGGTATCGAGAGAACATTAGAGGGATTCACATGTCCGAAGAAGATGTCATCACAATTGCAGCACAACATATTACCAAAGGAGATTTCATGGGGGCCATGGAAATATTCGAAAATCACGTAAATGATAATCCTAAAGATCCTGCTGGGTATCATGGTTGGGCCGAGGCTGCAATGTTCGAAATACAAGAAAATGGAAATTTTGATGAAAAAGGAAATGATAGAATTAACGAAGGTAAAGTACAATCTTACCTTAGAAAAGCTGCTGGATTAGAACCAGATAATGCTGAATACCAGGCTGCATTTGCGAATGCTCTTGTTGAGTTCGATCGTGTTCCTATGGCTGTTAGGGAATTTAAGAAATTAATTGAGCTTGGTAAGAAAATAGAAGATGTTGACGTTTCATTCCATCTTTATGAAGCCGCTAAACAATTAATTGATTCAATTGATGTTAAAGTTGGTTATGATCGTAGTGAGCAGTTTGCAAGACAATTTATTCCCGTTGCCATAGAATTTGCTATTCTAGGATTAGGTTTCTCTTCTGTTGAAGAAGCAATGGAATACCTTTCCGAGGAATAATTGGGGGATTCCGATTGACTCGCGGCCGTGTAATGGTCGCATTTGGTTACCATGGCAGTCATTTCCACGGTTCTCAAATTCAGCCTGATGTACCCACTGTACAGAAGGCGATTGAAAATGCGTTAAGAAAAGTTAGTTGGTGGACTGATGGATGTTTAGAAATGTCCAGTCGAACAGATGCAGGTGTTAGTGTTCGCATGAATCTTGCTTGTATCGACATTCCAATCACAGTCTGGGAAGAAGTTGAGAAAAAAACTATCCTAAAGGTCTTGAATAACCGGTTCCCTGAGGGGTTATGTGCGTGGGATTTAGTCAAAGTTAATCCCGATGTAAGGAGTAGGGCTGCGATCAATAGAACATACATGTATCGAACAGAATTAATTGAAGAATGGTCTGGAGGAATTAATGAGGATTTATTCATTAATGCTTGTGAATTAATTATTGGTACGCATAATTTTACAAATTTTTGTAAATTAGAAGAAGATAAGAATCCAATTCGTACAATTGATTTTTGTGAACCATGGTTTTCATCTGATGGGAGAATTATTGGTATTTTTCTAAGTTCTGAGGCTTTTCTCTGGAATCAGGTTAGGAGACTCGCGGCTGCAATTACTGGAGTTGCAACTGGAAGAATTGATTTTGATTTATTCAAATCAGCGTTAGAAAATCCTGACGTGTCAGTAGATCTCGGTAGGGCTTCTTCAAATGGACTAATTCTTTGGTCAATTGAACATCAATATTCTGAAAGAATAGGTTTAGACTATGAACCAGATACTACTGGTTTTTCTACACCTCCAGAAAAAAAGTATCGATACAAGAGATGGTTATCAATGGCTAAATTAGAAATGGGGCTTTTGATTGAAAGAGATTGGGAAAATTCACTCAATAAAGCTTGATTTCTAATTTATCTCCATCTTTACATGGTAGTGATTCTCTTAGAAATGAACCTGAAATTACTTCAGCAGTTTCAGTATGTCTTGTCAAATCCGGGATTAATATTGCACAATCTATCCACCTTTCATTATCTGAAGAGATTTTCGCAAGAAAAGCCGTGGCTCCTCCAAAAGATTTCCCATCTCTTTCGAAACCTTTGATTCTAAATGGATTAGTCTTTAGCGTGATTTCTCCTTTGTCAAGTCCTGATAATATTCTTAGATTTTGATAATCTTTGAGGCTTGAGTTATCCATCTCAAGGTTCAAAGTTCCAGGCCATGCACTAACTTGGAGAACTTTCTTAAATTGTTCCTGATAATGCGGTTGAGCCATGAATACATGTGCTCTTCCAAGTCCACTAGATACTTTCCCGGATAGGTGCATGATTGTGCGCCTAATTGTTTATTCAAGAGGATTGCCGCTAGAATATCTTATAATTTCAGTACATCACCCATTTCTGAGATTTTCCACCCATTTTTTTCAACGATTTTTCTTTGCTTTGAACCTAAATCATTAACTGGATTTGAATGATTTAGATGTAAAAATGAGATTTCAGGGTCTTCTTCCTTTTTTCGACCTAGAAGTTTGATAGAATCTTCTATTGTTGGATGTGGTATTTTAGAAATATCTCTTCCTGGTAATTCATCCATGCTCCAAAATGTCCCATCAATTAGTGCTTCGTCAATATCAAACATCTTCAAAAAATCTCTAATATTCTCTTTCGAGTAATAATCCAATGTA
Source organism: Euryarchaeota archaeon UBA89 (assembly GCA_002495525.1). GTDB lineage: Archaea > Thermoplasmatota > Poseidoniia > Poseidoniales > Thalassarchaeaceae > MGIIb-O2. Next base: position 21,505 of record DAFS01000021.1, read on the forward strand.
TCCTTCCATGAGTCTTGATCAGGCATAAAGAGGATATTTTTTCTCTTTCCTTTGATAATTATTGCTGCAGTATCTCCTAACTCACTTCTGTGAGGAATTGGAATAAATTGTAGTCTGAATCCACATCCTTTTCTTGGTTCAAAAGGGTGATGAAAATCCTTTGAATAAATCCTAATATTATCTTCATCTTTCATTAATTTTATATCGCTTCTGTTATCTAAAATCTGTTTATTATTTTGACTTAGATAGACTTCCACCGCGCTTAATCCCATTACTGGTTTCCCTAATTGTCCAATCCCCTCTACATGACCTAGATGTAGGTGTGTAATAGATACTGTTTCAGGGATAAATAATTCGTTTCCATTTGGAGTCCAAATCATTAATTGTTCAGATAGATTTTTTGTAATTTCAATAATATGCTTAGTTCCGTCAACTCCGAGGATTCCTAGAGATACAGGATATTTTCTTAATTTTAAATTTTCATGCGCCTCTTGACATCTTTTACATGAGCAACCGGCTTGCGGTATACCACCGTCTTGAGCGGTCCCTAATATGGTTACACTAACCTCTGACATCATCTGAATATCCGAATGGGTACCGAACTTTAACTCGTCGATTTTAAAAATTAGTAATCATTTCATAGAAGAACCAATGAACTCAATCCTCTTCGACAGTTCATGGCTGCAGATACATCGTGGATGTCATTGCGTTATAGTGAGATTAGAAAACAAGGTTTAGATTGGAATCCACCGACACTGGAAACGTCTAATGATGCAAGATGCATTATTGATGGTGAAGAAACAATAATGCTTTCTGCAAACAATTATCTTAATCTTACAAATCATCCAAAAGTCATAGAAGCAATGATTTCTGCTACTCGTAAGTATGGGGCAGGTAGCGGCTCAGTAAGAGCAATATCTGGTACGATGGATATACACCTTGAAGCAGAGGAAAAAGTAGCCGAATTTAAGAAAGTAGAATCTTCATTAATCTACTCTGCAGGTTATACAGTTAATGTAGGATTAATTCCAACTTTAGTCAGAGGCTCAGAGGATATTATAATCAGTGATGAACTAAATCATGGCTCAATAATTGATGGAGTCAGGTTGACAAAGGCACGCAGAGGTGTTTACTCACACAACGATATGGGGGAGTTGGAGGCAGTACTCAAGTCAAATTCTGATGCTGAAAGAAAATTAATTATTACTGATGGTGTATTTTCAATGGATGGGGACATAGCTCCATTAGATGAAGTCAGCAAGTTAGCCGAAGAATATGGTTCAATGGTTTATGTCGATGACTGCCACGGCGAAGGTGTCTTGGGCGAAAAAGGTGCAGGAATTGTAGATCATTTTAACTTACAAGGTAAAGTTGATTTTGAAACAGGTTCATTTTCAAAAGCCCTAGGGGTCCAAGGCGGAATACTTGC
>DAFS01000028.1:0-4742 GCA_002495525.1 Euryarchaeota archaeon UBA89
GTGATCTCTTCGGCTAAATAAAAAAGGTGAGATAAAATGGAATATGTATATGCTGCAATGTTACTGCACTCTGCGGGAAAGGAAATTGATGATAAGGCTGTCACAGCGGTTCTAACTGCTGCTGGCGTAGATGTTGATGGTGCTCGAGTTAAGGCTCTAGTATCATCACTCGGATCAGTCGATATTGGTGAAGCAATGGCTACTGCTGTTGCTGCTCCTGTTGCTGCTGCTCCAGCAGCTGCTGGCGGTTCATCCGCTGAAGCAGCTCCTGCTGAAGCCGTAGTAGAAGAAGAGGAAGAAGATGATGGTGCGGGCTTTGAGGGCCTCGGATCACTCTTTGGATAAGCTGTAAACGAAGCAAAATAAATTAACTTCGGTTTTCGAAGCAGTTCGTGCGGATGCTTGGATCTAGAAAATGAGAATATTAATTCTCACTCTCACTCATTTCTTAGCATGGATACTGATTACATCTTCATTTTGTAACTCATATTCTGCACCAATTACTCGGCCACTTTTTGCATCTGTTGCTCTGATGAAACCGTCTCCAAGATCAGAGTGAACAGCATATGCCAAACCTTTGGCTGTGGTTCCTTCAGAAACTAAGATTGCATCGGGGAGGATATTGCCGTCTCCATCTATCCAATGAGAATCATCTTGAACTGGATAAGCAACAATTCTATTCAATCTATCAAAGACTACTGAGGAAAGTAAACCCAGTAAGCCCTCTCCCGGTAAATCTGAAAGTGTTTGAGAAATATCTGACAAGGCATTTCGTTGTTTATCGGATAGATTCTTTTCCCCTGATTCTGTAATTGAGAAATTAGATGTCCCTGGAATCAACTCAATTAAACCTGCCTTGGATGCTCTGCATAGAGCTAATTCTGCCTCTGCACTGGTCAAAATTAATTTCCCACCATGAGATTCTACGATTGATAATAATTCTAATTCCGAATTTTTATTCTTATCCGCTTTATTTGCAGCTACAGATATTGGAAAAAGGAGAGAACGAATTGTGCTAGCCATTGTCATTAATTCTTCATTCCCCCATGACCAAGGAACTCCTGAATCAGGATGTTTCTCGTTAACAGATGATATCCCTGCATTGATATGATAATCAGTAGCACCTATTCCGGACAATTGGTCGATTAGAAATTTTGAAAGTGCTTTTTCTCCCTCTGATTGAACTCTTCTAGCTCCCCTAGACCAACTTGATTTGATGATACCAACAATCCAAGCATCAATTTCATTCAGAAGGAAATTATATTCTTCAACTGGCTTAGAGCCCCCTTCTCCAACAGGATTTCCCTCGATATCTGTTGAACCAGATATATCAATAACTTGAATTAAGGCGTCACAACGTGCTAAATCAGAAAGAAATTGATTCCCTCTACCGCGTCCTTCGTGTGCACCAGGAACTAACCCTGCAACATCAATTAATGTGACTGGAACTAGTCTTTGATAACCGATGCAATAACCTGAATTGGGGGTGCATATACTTCCTCTACGAGGGTCATTTTCATCTACTTCTGAAATTCTTCCTTGTGATTCTTTTCTATAACGAAGAACTTTGCAGGCACAACTCTCTCTTAATGGCAACCAAGCAATACCAACATTAGGATCTATAGTAGTAAAAGGATAATTGGCTATATCGACTGTAGTCTCTGTGAGCGCTGAGAAAGTTGTTGATTTGCCGACATTGGGTTTTCCTACAAGGCCTATACGCATATTTTCACCCATGTTAAAAAAAGAGAGATGTCAATAAAATAATGCATAATTATCTTTTTCTCTCTAAATTAATCTTGTTCGGAAATATACTTACTAATGTCTTTGTCATCAGCTGGTCTCCAAGTCCATTTACCATCTTTCTTATAGCGAACATAGAGTTTAACAGGTGGAATTATCGATGGTTCTTCAAGTTCAGTTGCACTACCTTTTTCATAATTCTCTTCTGTAGGAAATACTTCTGTATCAAGATCTGCCCCACTAGCAAGAATTCTACGAACGGTCATGGGCGATACTAGAAAATATGACTCTACAGATATTGATGAGGATTTAACAGATTTCTGTGTAATAATTTCTCCTCTGAATATTCCAGTTACCATGTTCAATGAATGAAGAATAGAGCCGATTACCACACCGTAGAACATTACTGAACCTACCTTACGTAGTTCTTCCGAAAGAGTGCTCGGATCTTCTACCATCATTTCCATCAGAGCCATATCCATAAAATCTGCAATCATTGTGATAGATAGCCCAAAAATTGCGCCTCCTGTCATCATTAGATATCCCCACCTTGCTCGATTGTTCGAGAATAAATGTCTTCCAGTCAATTCCGGATATAGGCTTAGAGCAGCCCCGAAGGAAAGAGGTACGAGAACTAACCAACCTGCCATTACTGAAAGTGAATTAGCTATACCTACTAACTCCGAAGTACCACTAACTGTATCGGTTTGAACGAATAAAGAACCTATAGCAATAGGGACAATTAACCACGACCCCAAGTTGAGTTCTGCATTTCCTGGATAGTCAGGAGAATCTACAAAGGCATCGGAACCCCTCATAGTCACTAACATATTACTAGCAAAGGCAAAAACAGGTATTGAAACTAGTGCCATCAAGAAACTTGCAACTAACATATCTTGATTTGAGAAGGTTACAATATTATTTTCTGCTAATGGCCCGAAAGCATCCATAACCATCTGACCATGAACATCTCCAAATGGATTAATAGTTAGAATACTACCAAACAAAGTCACACCAACTAATGTCTTAGACCAAAGAGGGTTTCCCGACACAACAGATGATGCATAAAGAGCAACTCCTGAGACTCCGGCGAAAAAGAAAGCCCCTCCAAATAAATGATATGAAAGCCATTGTCCAACACTATTATCTGCAGCACCTGAAATTATAGAAATTATACTTAACAAAGGATTACTCAATAAAGCGATTAGAATTAACCAACCGGGTAGTGCCATTCTTCTTGTTCTATTCGCTACTGTCAATAATTGATTAAGGATTACCGCCAACAAAGCGACCGCATTTATTGCAGTTCCGAGAGGTAGTATCTCAATGCCAAGAATCATATTATTTTGAGTACCGATAACTAGAACTAATACAGAAATTGTCCATACAAATGATACTAAGTTAGCATTGGTTTCACTGGCTAACTCAGTTCCGGCTAATTTTGGTATAATATGGAATCCAGAACCTATTACTAACATAGAAACTGAACCATAAAGAGTAGCATAAACTCCTGCCGATGCTAATTCATCGGCGTTAGCAACGAACCCCCATGATGCAAGAGAGTGGAGTGCATTTGGATCATGAGTTAACCACATACTAGTAAATGTAAACATCGAAGCTAAAATTAACCATAATGTACCCTGTAATATCCATGATTTAGCGCCAGATCCTGGACGCCCCTCTACTAAATCAGAACCAGGCCCTAGAGCTTTCTCAAGCATGAAAGAGACAGTACCTTTCGCCACGTCAGAAAATATCCACAATCCTCTTTGAGTTAAAAAGAAGACAATAAATAATGAAATCCAAAAATAAAACATTGTAGTTAAAACTGTATCCATAATAATCACCTCACTCGCTGGTTGCCTCTAATAATAAACGGCCTAAAATGGCGAATATACCAATCATTGTGCCTAAGATAAAGAACCATATTCCTGAATCAAAAACACCACTGAAAACTGGAACTAAATCAGAGATTACTGGTAAATTCTGTCCTGGATAAAGTATACTATAAAGTACTAAAAAAGAAAGTGAAAATACAATTCCTACAACAACGAAGACCCATGAGCCAGAGGGCTCTTTTTCACCCTGAAGAAAAACGTCTACTGAATCTGTTGAACTAATTGACATGATTACACCTATGATATCCCGTTAAGGATACTACTACCAACGGAGATTCAGACTTAAGTATTAGCCGAGAAGATAGTAAATGGAGTATCAAGGTGCACGAACTATATCTACTCGAGATAGGCGTCTATCTCTTCCCTGACCCATAGGAACTGGTAGTGATAAATCATTCTCTATTTCTGTTTTCCATACATTCTTACATTCACAATCGAGACCTTTAAATTCTCTTAGGTCTCTCGAAACTGAATATCTTTCAATTGCTGCTACTACCTCAGCATCACATTTTTTACAATTATGTGCACCTCTAATTCGGCCGCCCGCAGTAGGATGAACAATAGTTCGACAATCAGAATCAACAATTTGATCATGAGTTCTATCAATCATTTCAACAAGAGACCAGAGCCAAGGGGGGCGATATTCTCTATTCCGAAATATTCTATCTACAACTGTATTTTTTTGGATATTCATCGGATTAATAGATACCTCATCTGAGAGAGGTGCTACTTTGACTAACCATTCTGAAGTTAAATTTAGAGCATCCCCTTCTGACATAAAAGGTGGTTTAAAAAGTAAGTAAGTCTTGACACGTAATCCTGCTTTTCTCAAATTATCTACTGATTTTCTCCATGTCTTCGTCGAAAAACCTTTGTTACAATGAAAACGTAAAACTGTATCGTCATATGCTTCCAAACCAATTGCAACTGTACAACCAGGATGTCGCTCAGCTACCCATGCTAATTTTTCAGGACTACACAAATGTGCCTGAGCCTCGACGACCAATTCTAATCCTCTTTCATAAGTTTCTTTCAAAACCATTTCTTGCCATTCAGGTGGGTTTTCTTGATCTTCGAAAAATGTCCCAGAAGTATATACTT
>DAFS01000028.1:4864-4995 GCA_002495525.1 Euryarchaeota archaeon UBA89
CCAGATTTCCACCACCAAACACAACCCCTAGTTCTCAAAATTACTGTTGCAGCAGTACAACTAGTACCATCCTGCAACATCTCTGGAGTTTTGTAAACTGTAGCAGGCTTGGTTGCATCCCAAGATTCTCT
>DAFS01000028.1:5043-14599 GCA_002495525.1 Euryarchaeota archaeon UBA89
AAAAATGTCCCAGAAGTATATACTTTAACCATTTTACAGCCTTCAAAGTCATTTGTCAATCTTTTGGATTCTTCCCATTGAGCAAATAAATCATTAGCAGTTACATCGTCTCTTACATCGTTAAAGTAACCACAAAATGTACAACCGGATTTCCACCACCAAACACAACCCTTAGTTCTCAAAATTACTGTGGCAGCAGTACAACTAGTGCCATCTTGTAACATCTCTGGGGTTTTGTAAACCGTAGCAGGTTTGGTCGCATCCCAAGATTCTCTACGAGAAATAGATTGAGGAGTATTCTCAGGAGCTTTAACTAAATGATGAATTTTAACAGCTTTTTTGCCATCTCCTAATATCCCAGAAGCACCTCCCATAACCCTTCGGTTAGTTCCCATCTATTGAGACTGCCGTCGCCAAAAACATCTTGTTATGAGGGCCTCAGGGTCAAATATTGGTGATACATTGAAGTCTTTCATAATTATACAGAATCTGTTAACAGCTTTGGCAATACCATTTCTTGCATTCATTGTTGGAATTTCTGCATTCCCTGGTGTTTATGTTTTTTATAAAATACTAGACATTACTAATACTAATCCTGGAACTTTCCTATCATCAAATATAGATTCAATACCTCTTGGAGACCTTGCAATTACTGGAATTGCCACAGGGATGGCAATGATGATCTGGGGTATTAGTTTAGTAATTATTTGTGGATTACTCGGAGGATTATTTAGACCAAGGTTAGACCCTGGAAGATATCCTCTACAATCATTCGTGACAATTCAATGGGCTTGGTCAATGATTTTTCATAGGATTGCACTATTCTTTTTACCATTCTTAGTTCCATCATTTATTGGAAATTTATATTACCGTTTATCCGGAGCAAAGTTAGGTCAAGGAGTACAAATTAATAGTGCACATCTAAATGATGCTGGTTCCGTAACATTAGGAGATAGGGTAGTAATTGGAGGGAAAGCGATTATCAATGCTCATTTAACAGAAAGTGGTGAATTGGTTATGGCTCCTGTAATTATTGGAGATGATGCATTAATTGGGATGGGTTCTGTAATTCAACCAGGCAGTAAGATAGGTGTCAAGGCCGTTGTTGCATCTAGAGCTGTTGTTCCAAAGTGGACAAACATTCCTGATGGAGAAGTATGGGCTGGAATTCCTGCAAAGTGCATAAAGCGGGCAGATGGAACGAAACCAGAATAATCAGTCTTCTGATTCTTCAGACATCTCTTGTGCATGTGCAACTGCTTCTTCTGCTGCATCTAAAGCTTCATCCATTCTAGACTTGAAAGTGTCTTGTTTCTTTGCGAACTCAGCACTCTTTTCGATTGCAGAATCGATCATTTCATATCTAGTCTGAATTGCTTGATTTAGATTCTCGAATAATTGCATGTGCTGTACATACCAGTCATCTCTTGCAGTGAGTTCGACTTGGGCTGTTTGTAATGCCTCGTCGAGTTCCTCTGCTACTTCGAATACACGACCTAATCTAGCCTTTTCACGAGTGTACATTTCTTCGGTTTTCTCTAACTTAGGCTCGAGGTGTTTGATTCTAGTAGAAGACTTGGCTCCATCCATTTCCATCTCATGAATTCTATTATCCTTGTCTGAAAGAAGTGTTTCCATACCTTCTCTCTCTATTTCCTTATCAATTGCTTCTTTTTCTAAAACATCAATGATTGCATTTTTTTCTTCAAGTTCTTGTTCTACTTTACGATAAGCAACGTATAATTTCTCTAGTCGATCTGATTCTTCAACTAATCTTTCCTCTAGTTGTTTGATACGAATTTCTGGCGTTATTGAACCGCCTTCATCATTAGTCATTGGATACCCTCACCTTGCTCGAATCATATCCTTGCTTTAACTTCGGCGGATTCTTTGTCTGAAAATACCCTATTTCTAATCTGTTTATTGGGATAAAGCTGCAATAGTTGCAGATAATACTGCAGTCAGTCTTTTCGATGAAGGAATATGTAACTTTTCATCCGGACCATGGGCATTATTTCCTGGGCCACCTGTACCTGTACAGAAGAATTGGGCTGATGGATATTTTTTCTGCATCATCGCCATAAATGGAATTGTACCACCTACCCAAGTAGCCATGGGCGGTAAACCCGTAATATGCAAAGATGCTGATGAAAGAGCATCAGCAATTTTTCCATCCATTGCCGGAGCATGGAAACCATCTGCTGCTGCATCTGGAGTATATTCGACTTTAGAGCCATAAGGAGGATTATTCTCCAATGTTTCTTTTACAATAGAGTCTATAATTTCTGAATTAACTCCGGGAGGAATTCTAAAACTTAATTTCAGATCTGTATGCGTCCTCAAAACATTCCCTGCTGTTTGAGTTGGGGGCATTCCATTAGCACCTATTACTGACATTGCTGGTCTCCAATTCATATCAAGAAGAATTTCTGCTACACCCTCATTTTGGGGCCTTAAAGTATCAACGACCGGGAGTTGTGACCAAAGTTCGTCTCCTAATAGATTTCCAAGTTCTTCAGCCTCTTTTCTAACTTTATCACTAATTTCTACATGCATCTCAGGAACTAATATTTCACCAGTATTAGAATCTTCTACTCTGTCTAAAAGCATTCTTTGAATTCTAAACGAAGAAGGGATTACTCCTCCTGACATTCCAGAGTGTACTCCTTCATTGGAAACCTTTACCGATAAATTTCCTGCAACTAGTCCTCGTAACGCCTCAGTGACCCAAATATGCTCATAATCTGGCCCACCGCTATCAAGGACCACAATCAAGTCGGGCTCACCTAAATCTTCAGTTAATAACTCGAGATATGGTGGTAAGTCATAAGAACCTGATTCTTCACATGTTTCTATAAGAAAATGTGACCGAGGATAGGGGACTCCTTGCTCTTGTAGCATTTTTAGAGCAGTGATACATACATATCCTCCATATCCATCATCTAAAGCACCTCTGCCATATAGCCAAGGTTCCCTCCTAACACCTTTCAGCGGATGTAATCCCTCAGACCATAATTTAGGTCTAGATGGTTGTTTATCTAAGTGCGAATAAAATATCACTTCTCCGGGGCCCGTTCCCTCAACTGTAACTAAAAGTACAGGAGTTCTTTCATCTATTGTATGAATCTTATATTCCATACCTTCTAATTCTTGATCAACTAGCCATTTTGTAAACAAATTTATTGTTGCATTCAGTTCTCCCTTTTCTTTCCAATTCGGCTCGAAACTCGGCGAGAGAGCTTCTATCTCAATGAAATCACTTAAACTAGGTATAATTGATTCTTCCCATAACTCATCTGCTCTAGCCATCAGCCTATCTAGGTCCACGGACATATTGCTATCTTAGGTAGTACAGTCTTTGAATCTTTAATCTATACTTCCTGCTTTTTTTGGGCCGCAAATAGGTATTGAACCCTTTGAAAAAGGACATGATTTGCAAGGTTCAGAAGATTCTAAAGGAAGGGGAGGATAATTAGAAAGAGTATCATCAGAATTAAGTTCGATAGAGGCGGCCTTGTGTAATATCTCCTCTAATTCCTTTTGTGCTTCCAAAAACAACTTTTCAGGATATTCGACTAACCGTCCAGTGACGCCAACCCAGATTGCAGGACGCAATACTATACGTGGATGTGTTTTCATCTGTTCGATTTTTTCTAATGCACGATAATATAGTGCTAATTGCATTCTATGATGATGCAACATAGAATATTCAGCATCACATGATGGCTCATATGATTCATCCCCGAGAGATTCTAATAATCCATCTAACTGACCTGTTGATAATTTTGAAGCTTCTTCAGTTTTCAAGTCAATCGGACGAATCGAGGGTCCTTCATCACTATCGGTGCAAAGAACAAGGTCAATTAATCCGTCCATTTGGACTGAAACTTCATTGATTATTGAAAGATTTTCAGGACCATTTGGTGTCCAACGATTTCTAGTCAAACTATCAATTGGAACATTAAAACTAATATGAAATGGTAATTCAGTTCTCAAACCTTCAACTTTCTCACCCTGAATAACTTCGCCAGATACTAATCTTCCTAGTCTGCTATTGGACAATCTGGTAGTCATCTCTGATACAATTCCGTTCATATGTGATGACGTTGAGAAATTAGGAATTAATTCATTATAGATTTTTTTATGTGTTTCTAAGTTAGTTATACCATTAGGATTCTTTTTAGTCCAAGAATTAGGTAATGAAGGTGAACTACTTGAAATCAGACCAGGATTACCAATGCCAATTTCCACTATTCTATGGACAACTAAACCAAGAAGGGCTCGATCGAGATTCTCTTTTGAGTCCGTCGAGTTGGCCTCTTCTGATAACGGTATTATTGGATTTGATCTTAATCCTCCACGTGTTTCAAGCCAATGACGTCTGGAACATTCGGATAATATAGAAAGTCTATGTGGAGCAGTTTTCACTCTGTAATTAGAATCATTTCTAGCAATTAATTTCTCAATAATACTTTCTTTTTGCGAAAGCTTAGCCATATTATCTTTTGAAAATATTTTTTGAGAAGGGGTCAGTATACTATTTTTAATCTGCTTAGCATCAACATTGAAACATTCTTCTTCATGAATAATCACCATACCAGGTAATAGATTACTTCCAAGGAATGAATCATGAACCATTACAAATGGATTCAAATATCTATCATCAATATTCTTCATTTGTTCGGTTTTATGTTCGACTTCATTTGTCCAAATTGATTTTTCCTCTCCTCTTCTGAAGGATCCTTGTCTAAGAGATTCTAGCCAAATCTGACCTAACTGAGGAAGAGGTTTAGTGTAAGACCATGGAACTCTAAGACCCTTCAAATCATCATTTTCTGACCATTCGGTTCCTTTGGGTGAGCCCACTATAATTAAGCGATTTTTTGCTCTTGTTGCTCCAACATAGAGTAGGCGTCTTGCTTCAGCATCTTTCCGAGATTCATAGAGCCATTTTGTATGCATCCAAGTAGCAGATTTAATGTCTTGTTCATCGGTCCATGGTATCGGATTTGCAGCAAAAAGTTCTGGACTGACCATAGTTCTAGAACGAGAATCGATAGTAAGATTTGTCTGTCTTTTTGAGAAAATATCTACCAAAAATACTACACTAGCTTGAAGACCTTTGGAGCCATGAATTGTCATGATCCTCACGGCGTCCCTCGGAGGAATTGTTATTGCCTCCATAGTTGAAGATTCATTCTCAGTTAATTGTCTGATTCTATCAGCAATTACAATTGAGTCACCACCTAATTCAGAACTTAATGAGGACACTAGGCCAATAAATTGCTCTGCATCTTGCAAAGATGCATTGTCAGAGTAAGTAAGTAGTAAATCTGAAAAATCTAGAGTATCTTCTAATAACTCACTAATTGAACCTTTTTCGGATAAGTCAATCCATCTGCTTACTAATTCTCTTTGACGTGGGTTAATCGCTAAATCTCTTAATCGAATTAATAAATTTTCATTCTTACTGGCTTGGCCGATAAATTCTTGAGTTTGCTTGTCGTTGAATCCAATTAAGCAAGATCTAGCTACCCAAGTCGCGTTATGGAGATTTTTAGGCCTAGAAATGAATTGTAACAAACCATTCAGTGTGTGTACTGCCGGTCTCTCCAATAATCCTCCCTCTCTATCTGCCTGAGAAGGGATATCAAAATCATTTAGGTACCTAATGATAATATCTCTAATATCTCTTCTTGAAGGTAAGAGGACCATTATTTCACTAGGGGGAACCCTGTCACATGTTGGCTGTATATCCCAATTACCTTCTGGAGAAAGTACTCGGATAGGTTTTCCTTCTATGAGATGTTTTATCCTACTAGCTATCATCATTCCTTGTCTTTCTAATGATTCTCCGGAGTCAAAAGCATCTAAGTATTCATCAAGATTTAATGAAGGGTCGATAGTTAAGTCACTATTCAGAGGGCATATCCATTCAATTCCACCATCAATTTTAGCCTTTGATTCAGATGCAAATAATTGTTGAGCATCAGCATAGAATTCACCGTTTGAAACTCTTCTATGCCTAGTATGAAAGATATCTTCCCACCATTCATTCATTACTTCTAACAAACCTCCGTCTGTTCGATAATTTATTTTCAAAGAAATTAAACCCTCTTTTCTCTTATCGGTTTCTTCTTGAGAACCTACGTCTAATCCATCATAATGGTTGAAGGGAATCCATCCTAAAAGATCTTGTCCACCATCTTCATAATGCTTCTTAGCACTAGCAATAGTAATCTTATGAGAATTTCTTGGATCACGGCTGAAATCACTATTTCTCAATTCTCGACCTGGTTCAGTTAACTCTGGAATACTATTTAGTTCATGAGAATTTATGTTCCTCAATATCTTTGAAAATTCCCTAAAACCAGTAACTTCTGCCTGCCTAAAGGCATAGATACTCTGTTTAATATCTCCAACATAACATATCGTTGGTTGCCACGGAGTATCAGGAACTGAAACTTCATTTTCTTCAAAATGTCTATTACCCCAAAGTCTTGAAAGAAGTTTCCATTGAAGTGGAGAATTATCTTGAGCCTCGTCAATAATAAACGCTCTGAATCTTCTTCTAATTCTCTTTAACAAATCAAATCTTCTTATCAAGTCAATTTTACTTTCTCGGACATTAGTGATTGAATCACCTGTGAAATTAATATTTTCTTCTAAATTCTCTAGTATAGATAAAGCAGAAATTATATGATCATCTCTCCAATATTCATCGGGAGCATTGTTCAGTGCATTGATAACTGATTCAGGATAGAAAGTTTCACAGATTCTAGGACAATTTGCTAGTAATAAATCCCCTGCCTGTTTTTGTATGTCATCAAAATCGTGAACTTCGTTAATTTGCTTAAGTTTCTGTAAAATTCCATTAAAACCATTCATTACAATACGTAAATCATCCAAATTTCGTGCCTCATGTTCTAGGCTGAATCCAAATATCTCATCCGGATTTCCTACCGGGGGGGTCTCGGGTAAAGATAGAGGTAGTGTAGTAATTGCACGTTTCCAATTTCTAGCAGTATTCGGAGGATTTTCTCTATTCATCATTATCATTAAACGAATAAAATGCAGCATTATATCTCCAATTTCAGAAAACCATAATTGTTTTAATTCCTCAGTTATGGACTTAAATAACTTACTTTTCTTTCCTAAATTACCAATTCCTCTTTCCCAGTTTTCTGAATTAGGAGGAAGATTACCTCGAGGGAAAATAGATGGTTTTTTTGATGATGAGTTATTGAATAAAGACTTCCTACTCACCACACATTGGTATACATCACTTAACCAAACTAGTTTATCCCAATTGTTCTCTTTAGGAAGTGTTGAGGAAAGATAGTCTAGACAAGCAATACGAGATTCGGAACTCCAACCAGTTCCTAAATCATTAGGATACTGTTTTACTAAGTCACAGAATTGGAAAATTTTACTCTGAGTTTGTTGGATAAAATAATCTAATTCGTCTGAATTTATTGATTCAAATATTCTTTCTGCTAGTTTTTCAGAAATAATTTTACCTTCTGAATTACTAAGATCTTTAATTGCTTCATTAATAAAAATAGAACGTTTAGAGATATTTCTGATAACATTAATTGCTCTTCTACGGCTAGCATAATGTCGTTGAATACGATCTCTAGATTCTAAGACATCTTTAGCACCAAAAACACGAGTATTAGGGATACCTGCATCAATTGCTTCGGATAATCGTGATGGATGCGAAGAAAGCCTCCATAATATGTTTAAAGCAGATTCTGTGAGAAGAATCCTGCCTGAGTCTGAAACGTTATCCTGTGTCAAAGAATCACCGAGCATACCTCTGTAAGGAGAAATTAATTGGTTGAAAAACGAATCAATCGTTCCTATCGGGGCATCATCCAACAAAGTCAGTAATTGTTCATTGAATCCTTCATATCGAATCCTAGGATCTGTTCTAATATTTCCATCATCACTTGATGGACCCGGAGATAAATTTACTAGTCTTTTTCTTAACCTATCTTTCATTTCATCTGCTGCTTTATTGGTAAACGTAAGTAGTACTACTTCTCCGGGCAACAATCCACCCCAATCACGGAGGTTTTGAGTATCAGACTTACTTGAAACTAGCATTCCGCCGGATAGTTCAACAGGTCTTTCGGGTTTAGGTAAAATTCTAGTTGCTCTTTGATTTTCTGAAAGATAATGTTCAATCACTCTATCTACAATGGTGCTTGTTTTACCAGTTCCTGCACCTGCATCGACAACTATGTGTGAGTCTAAATTAAGAGCTAATAATTGTGCTCGATTTAATTTCATTAAAAATCACCTTCTAACTTTACATCACAAAGATTACTTACTGAACAATATTTACAATTATTTTCTTGTGGAATTGGGTTAACAAAGCCTTTATTGGCCCTATCAGAAGCATTCAACGCAACGGAAATACGAGATGCCATCCATGCTCTGAATGGATCACTCTCGGGAGATTCGTCTTCATCTAAAAATCTGAATAAAGACTTTGTAATTTCTGTCTCAGTTCCAAATTTAGTCAATTTAGAAACTAGAAGATTACTTGATTTCTCAATTAAATGGGATGTCTCATGGCCCAATACTGAAATGCCTGCTCCAATTACTAAATCTCCAGGGTTAGCTATTTCCCAAGATCTAGCATATAGCGCAAGTTGAAGTTCTTCGAGAAGACCCTTGAAATGTCTATCTTTAATATCTGTTTTTTCTGAAGTTTTAATATCTCTGATAATTACTAATCTTCTAGGCTTCCAACTTGATTTATACAATTCTAGTGGAGCCACCTCATTGCTACCTTCTTCATCAATCCAGATATTATTATCTATATCGAAAGGTACTAAATCTACACGATCTATCTGGCCTTTCAACTTTATTGAATCTAAAGATTCTCCATTGGGTGATGTTATATGTGAAGGCAATGAAATCTCAATACCTTCTTTGTCGTACAAAGATAAATCCCATTCGATAGCAATTGGTGCCACATTTTCTAATAGTAACTCTGCATTAATCATACGGCCAATTCTTCCAGTAAGAGGGACCGGTTGAGGATTTGACAGCCATTCGTCCCATTCTCTAATACTCATGCCAGTCATCATTCTTATACGGTTAGTAGAAACTGCATCATCCCTATTTAGCCAAGGTGCAATGTCATCTAAATTCAAGAGAGATTGTTGCATCAAGATTTGTGGATCGATTTTTGAATGGGAAATATTTAATGGAGAATTATTGACTAAATCAAAATCGAAGTTTCTAGGATATTTCTCTTTAAAATTTAATGTTTGAAGTATTAGATTATGATGAATCTTGTGGAACAAGTCTCCATGAGTACGGGCATCAAGATCTTCCTTCTGAGAGTCTTCTAGTTCTACTTTCAGACTTCGAGTTAACCAGCCAGAACGTGGGCATCGAAGCCATTTTTGAAGTCTAGTGGGCGACCAAGTAGGAAAATTTAAATTTTCTAATTGTCTGAAGCCATTTCTAGAATCGTTGACATTTATCCCCAAACTTCTCGGTGTAAAGGGCCTCGGATCTATTGTTTGGGTTTTGATTT
>DAFS01000062.1 GCA_002495525.1 Euryarchaeota archaeon UBA89
CAATCTATCTTACTTACAGAATCTATAACTTTATCATTTTCATCTACTACTAAGCACATTTCCTTCATCATCTTAAGTTGTGATGAATCAAGTTTACTCAGACTACTATCTTGGGTCTCTTCTCCCATGTTTCTCACCTCTCCGAGGACGGTTACATATAATAGATGAATGATTAAATTACTTTCGTCCCAATAGTATTACCAGTTTGTACAAGTTCAGCGATTCTTTCAGGTTTTCTTCCATCAATCATCCAAACATTGGCCACATTTTGCGCTATTTTACTTGCACTTTCAGCTTTCAGAAATATTCCTCCAGTGACATCTTGGCTAGATTCATGCCTTCCGGTAATTTCTTGCTCGTTTGACCATAGAGAGATTAGTTCAGAACCTTCTTCATTTGGAGGTTTAGTCAACAGACCTTCGGCATCTCCCAAAAGAAAGATGCAATGTGTAATTCCTGGGATCTCTTTACAGATTCTTACCATTAAATCGTCTCCAGATAATATTCCAAATTCTCTCTCACTGTGAACATCTACTACATCACCAAAAGTCACTTGAATAGTATCTTTCTTTTCATCACCTAATTTGGTAATATCTCCATTGAATTGTGGACCTAAACCATTCGCCCATTTGGATGGAGGGTGAGATATTCCTTCGATACCAAATTCCTTCAAGTACTTCACAACATAATTGTTTAATTCAATCATATCATTTCTTACATTCTTAACTGCTAACCTTTGTTCATCAATTATTTCTATACTATTTCCCCTCGACAAATGCCATTTTTTCGCTTCTAAATGCCCGAAAGAACCGGCTCCATGTACCAAAATAATCGAATCGTCATTTTTTATCATTTTAGAAATTATTTTACATACAGATTGTATTCTTTCTTCTCGAACTAATTTGTATTGAGATTTATCTGTAATTAGCCCCCCGCCTAATTTAATCACAATTTTATTCTTAGGCATAGTTAACCCCATGTCTTCGAATAGAGTTTCACATATTGCTGTATTCATTTCTATTTCTCTGTATTTCCAAACGATGGGTTCATTTCATAGAGTTTCTTCGAAAGTTTGTGTCAGAACAATCCGATATTGAGAAATTCCAGAGATGGCTTCAATCACAATTAGATGATGTCAAGTCTATTGAGGATGTTGAAGAGAGAGAAAGACGTCAAATTCAATTGGAATGCGCTATACAAGAGGCAATTAATTTCCGTACTCTGATGAGTTTAGTAGAAGACATTGCACCTCCGTTTGTGGAAAGAGAATCTTCAGTTAGAGTGGTTTCCGATGAGAAAGTCACCAAAGAATCTTCAGGTGGGTTTTGTTTGTCCTGTGAGAAACCAATTACATCTGATATTGATTTCTGTATAAATTGTGGAGAATTTATTTAATTATTCTTCTTCATCTACCCATCTTGCTCTAGCAACTTCATATTCAGGATGATCATTAGATATTTGAGCAATATATTCTGGATCTACAGATTCAACAAGATATACTGTGACTCCTGCGTGCCAAATTGTGTCTCCTTCAGCTTCCATCCTAGCGGTATCAATTTCAAGAATTGTTGGTAATTTGTAATGTACCTTACCTGCTTCTGCAGCTGACCTAATACTCGATGATAGATGAACATGAGCTCTTCCACTAGGAGTTATCCCTACTTCAAGTAAATTTTCTGCTTCATCTGGATTACATGGGTAAAACAATGAGGGTGGAATATTATCAGTGGGTAAATCCAATTCAATTTCAAGAGTATGACCGTATGTAGCTCTAATCATATTCCCTCTCACTTCATATCTTCCTTTTCCATCAGTCTCTGTTACCGCTCTGAAATGATGAGGCCTTAACCAATGATATCTCCTTTCATCTTGTTTCTTGAATCTGCTAATTATATCTTTAACATCGACCCATCCATTAATATCCATCTCAAGATCAAATTTCTCGGGGGCATGTCTTAAAATCAGTGCCAATCTTCTAGCTAAACTATCCCTTTCACGTGAACGAAGAATAAATTTTCCTTCTTCGTTACATGCTGGACATAGGTGGTCATCAGAGTAATATCCGTGTTTACTGCATTCTCTTATCATATTATCAAACACTTCGAGTTTAATTTCTTTCAAGAACCTCACGGTCGATATAGTCTGGTTAGAATCATCAATTAATTGCCAATAATTATGTTGTGTGCTTGTCTCGGAGATGCATGAAGGCAGTTATTGTTGATTGGCTCAGGTCTCCTTTTCATAGAGCCCATAAGGGTAAATTAGCAAATATCCGCCCAGATGAAATGGCGGGTCAGGTAATCAGAAAACTAATGGAAAGAAACAATATTTCTGGTTCTATGATTGATGATTTAATCTTGGGTTGTGCTTATCCCGAAGGTGAGCAAGGATACAATTTAGGTCGCTTACTCTCGTTTCTAGGAGAATTACCAGATACAGTCCCAGGATCTACAATTAACCGATTATGTGGCTCATCCATGCAAGCAATTCTTTCTGCTGCTGCACATATAGAGGTTGGATGGGGAGATTGTATCTTAGTAGGAGGCGTAGAATCTATGAGCCGAGTTCAAAGAAGAGGTTTCAATTGGAGCCCCTCTCCAGAATTAGAAAATATTTTTCCAGATGCTTACATTGGCATGGGAGTTACTGCAGAGAATGTTGCTAAAAAATGGAATCAAACGCGTCTTGAACATGAAGAATTCGCTCTTTCATCTCATCAAAAAGCATTCGCGGCTCAATCAAATGGTTTTCTAGATGATGAAATTGTCACTATTATTACTGATGAAGGCGAAGTAAGTCAGGATGGCTGTATTCGTGGTAATACGACTATCGAATCAATGGCTCGTCTGAATCCTGCTTTTGGAGAAGACGGAGTTGTGACAGCAGCAACTTCCTCTCCATTAACTGATGGTAGCGTATTCATGATTGTATGTAGTGAAGAGTTCGCAGAGAATAATAATTTGAGACCGATTGCTAGAATAGTGGCTGGAGCAGTTACTGGTTGCGCTCCGGATATAATGGGGATAGGCCCCATTGAAGCTACAAAAAAAGTTCTTGAAAGAGCAAAATGGGATATCGGTGATGTAGATTTATTTGAATTAAATGAAGCATTTTCTAGTCAGAGTTTAGCAGTAATGAAGGATTTAGGTATCAGTTCAGAGAAAGTTAATTTGCACGGTGGTGCATTAGCGATAGGACACCCATTAGGTGCTTCTGGTGCAAGGATAACAGGCAAGGCAGCCAGTTTACTAAAATCGACAAATTCAAATCGTTCTGTAGCAACAATGTGTATTGGTGGTGGCATGGGAATTGCCATAGCATTGGAAAGAATTTGATTTTTCTTTTCCAAAATCAATTGACTAAGTTAGCATTACAATTTGGACATTTATCTTCAATAGATAGCCTACTTGGGATGACTGCTAATAGGGTTGAGCAACTTGGGCAAGTTGCTAAAACCTCATCTCCTGAGATTTTTTCTTTTACATCATTATAGTCTTCATTAAGACTGTTATACCAATTTTTAAATGTTGGATTACGTACAGTCCTGACTCTTCTGAATGTTGATAAAGAGAGTAAAACCAATAAAAATCCTTGGATAGTACTGGTGGTATTTTCTTTAGTGAGTTCATTCAATCCTGAAAATATGAAAATCAATGATAGGATTATTAACACAATCATTGCCATTATATCCCCTCCTCTATTTTTATTTTTGAAAGAAATTATAGCAAATAATGGTAATATAAGTATCATAATTAGACATATTGTGGCAGAAACAGAATATGTTGAAATTATGAAAAAGCATAACAATAAATCAATTATCATAAATCTGTATAGATGTTTATGCAAATTTTCCATTACCTGACCCCCCATCTTCGCACCCCTCTGTCAATGATTGTGTTGCGACGAACTCATCAATGCTCCCCCTCTGCGAGGTGTGTGACAAAAGACACAGGAGTTGAAATTCTTAGCTCGAGTTTGGATGGCAAAAGTGTTCTAGTCATTGTTTCAGGAGGAATTGCCGCAGTTGAATCTGTACGTCTTTGTAGAGAGTTTAGGCGTCATAGCGCTAAATTAACAATAATGATGTCAAAAGAGGCTGAAAAAATAATTTCTCCATTGGCATTATCGTGGGCGTCTGGACAGAATGTAATTACTGATTGGCAGCCTGATATGAAACAGTTAGATGGTTATGATGCTGTGTTAGTTGCTCCTGCTACTAGGAATACGATATCAAAGCATATCCATGGAATTATGGACTCACCCGTTATGATGGCATTGAGTGCTGCAAGAGGGAATAAAACACCGATTATTTTTGTCCCATCTATGCACCAAGATTTATTTGACGATCCCGTAACTAGTGAATTATTAGATAAAATATCATTGGAAGGGAATTATTACTTTGTTGACAGCGAAAAAGAAGGACGGAGAAAACAACCCTCCCCTGTTGTAATAGTTTCGAAGTTATCCAATCTGATTAACTCTTTTCAAGAAAATAGAAGAAAAGTTGCCATTACTCTTGGAGCCACTAGAGCGCCTATAGATTCCGTTCGAGCAATCCAAAATGCATCATCTGGAAAAACTGGATGGGCAATTGCAGAGTATCTGTTTATGATGGGGCATGAAGTACATTGTATAGCTGGAAAAACTTCATCCAATCCTTCTATCGAATTACCTAACATTACCCGTGCTGGTTCTCCTGAAGAAATGTTATCTGAGGCTTTATCATTAGTAAAAATAGATGTTAAACCAGATGTCTGGATACATTCTGCTGCTGTACTAGATTATTCTATGGTTGCTGAAAAAGGTAAGAGACCCAGTGGACAAGATAAATGGGAAATAGAACTCCGGCCTACATTGAAACATATTTCCGAATTATCTGATTTAGTAGGTGACTGTATTAGAATAGGCTTCAAATTAGAAACTGGCGTTTCTGAAGAAGAGTTAATTCAGAAATCTCTCAATCAAATCTCAAAATATGATGTTGACTATGTTATAGCTAATATTCTTGAGCAAATTGCAGATAAAAATTCTCCCAGAGCTAGACTTGTTTCTAAAGATGGTTCAGTCAAAGTATTGCAGAATGAAGTTGATATCTGTCTAGAGATTGAAAAAATCATTTCGGAATAGGCCTCACATGCGGCACATTGAAGGATAATCTACCACGGGATATAATCATGACAAAGCATGGTAAGGCTAAGAGAGGTATCCCTCCAAAGTCGGATTTTAATGCCTGGTATCCTGCTATTGTCGAAATTTCCGATTTAGTAGACAAAAGATATCCTATCAAAGGAATGGATGTTTGGAAACCTTATGGTTGGTCAACAATGAGGCTTATCGATGGTCTCACACGAAAAGAAATGGAAAACTCTGGTCATCAAGAATATAACTTCCCTTTGTTAGTACCGGAAGATCTACTTGAGAAAGAAAACCATCTTGTTTCTCGTCTTAAAGCAGCTAGGGAACAAGGAGTCGATCCGTCTGAACTTAGGATGGAAGAAGAAGATTCAGGATTTAAGAAAGAAGTTTATTGGGTAACGAAAGGTGGTGAAAATAAACTCGATGTACCCATGTTCCTAAGACCTACCTCTGAAACACCAATGTATACTATGTTCTCACTTTGGATAAGGAGTCACGCTGACTTACCATTGAAAACATTCCAAATCGTCAATACTTTCCGTTATGAAACCAAGCAAACTCGTTCATTCATTAGAGTAAGAGAAATTCATTTCTTCGAGGCCCATACAGTCCACAAGGATGAAGAAGGTGCTACTAAACAAATAGAGGAAGACGCTAAAATTGTTCAGAAATTGATGAAATCATTGTGTTTACCAGTTTTAGTTTCTAAAAGGCCTGTATGGGATACCTTCCCCGGTGCATGGTATACTACAGCCGTAGATGTAGTAATGCCAAATGGACGTACATTACAGATAGCCACTTATCATCACTATCGTGATCAATGGGCTCAAGCCTTTGATTTGAATTATGAAGATGTTAACGGCAATATCCAAAATTGCCATCAAACAACATTTGGAATGTCAGAAAGATTACTAGGAGCAGTTGTTGGAATGCATGGTGATGATGCTGGACTAATTTTACCTCCATCAGTATCTCCATATCAAGTAATTTTAATGCCCGTTGCAGCCCATATTAATGAGGAAGTCTTACCAAAAATTAATCAAATAGCTGAAAATCTTCGTTCAGCAGGTCTCAGAGTTCATTTAGACGATAGAGATAAACGCCCAGGAGGAAAGCATTACGATTGGGAAATTAAAGGAGTTCCAATTAGATTAGAATTTGGTCCTCGAGATCTTGCTGAAAATAAATGTGTATTATCTCTCAGAACTGGAGGTAAAGTAGATGCTAGCTTAGATAATCTTTCAGAAACTATTTCTGGTCATTTAGTAGAAATTTCAGAGCAGTTATTGAAACGTTCTTCTTCACATATGTCTGATTTAGTTAAGAAATTCCCTGGAATTATAGATACAGATAATGGTTGGAAACTTGTTTCTCCAATAGAAGATGGAATAGTCTATGAATTAGCATTTGATGGTAATGATGCTGATGCCGAAATTCTAGAAAAAACAACTGGATTAGCCTTATTAGGTGATTCAGTAGAACCTTACTCTGAACCACAGAGTTGCGTGATTACTGGTAAATTAACTACAAGGAAGCAACACATTGCACGCATGTATTAATTTCACTTTTTCCTCATTCCGAGTAAAGAGATGAATGAGAAAGCCATGATTAACATCCCATCTAGCATATCTCCATTTCCTGTTTGGGTCCATGAATCTATATCTTGATAATCTATAATTTTACCGAGTTGTAATTTTGGATTATCTTCACAATTCTTCTCGCTTACAATAATAGACATTGCACTTACTTCTGAACTGTTATAGTCTCCATTTGTAGTAGAAATTATTGTATTATTGCCATCTAATAATTTTGTTATCCAGGAGTATGGTTCGATTTCAACATTGACACTATGTGCATGAGTGAATGAATTTCCATTTGCTAGCCAACTAAAACTCCCACTACTTACAAGTTCTTGTGAACCATTCTGTGAAATATCCCACATTATAGTATAGTTCTCGCCAATATTCACATTATTCACTGCCCAAAATATTGTTAAGGTCAAGGTAGTTTCATTGAGAACTATGTCATCTGTGAATTCTACTTCACCCGGGGGTTCCACGTCTTCACACAATGTAACAATTGAATCTGGAACTATTGCATTTACTCCTACTAAGATATTTGAGCCTACTAACAACAAACCAATTATCCCTATTATACTAAGGAATAGCTTTCTTTTTGGTTTCTTATCTAAATTGATAGTTTCTTCAACTTTTTGATCTGCTTTTGGAGATGGTAATATCACGTCATGTGTAAATTCACTACTTCCATTTTGTGTCTTTTCTTCTTCGATTTCTTCAGGAGTGGTAATTCCCATTTCATCAAGAGCTTCTCTACCATATATCCTCTCAGCCAGTCTGTAATATTCGTCATAATTCTCCAATTCTGATGGGTCCATTGACCCATCGAGTAATTCTCTAAGTCTTTCCCCCTCATTCATAATTGCCATTGGCAAACCGCTCCTTCATGAATGAAACCCAAGAAAGTATCTTGTATCGGCAATTATTTACGTTTTATTACTGCATTCGTAGCGTTAACAATAGCATCAGAATTAATATTCAAATGTGACATTAACTCTGTAGTGTCTCCACTTTCACCAAACCTATCATTTACTCCTACCATTTCTAGCGGTGTGGGTTTATTTCGAGATAGATATTCAGCAACACTTCCGCCTAAACCACCAATAATTGAATGATCTTCAACAGTCACAATACATCCACATTGTTCAGCAAGTTTATTGATTAATTTTCCATCCAGAGGTTTTATTGTATGCATATCAACTACACATGCATTAATCCCATTGTTGGCTAATTTACTAGCGGCTATTTTCGCCTCATTTACCATTACGCCACAGGCTATTATGGCGACATCGTTTCCATCTTCGATAATATTACCCTCACCTATTTTTATTTTCTTTACGCTTTCTTCATCGTAAATTCTTGGTACTTTGTTCCTAGCTGTACGGGTATATGATGGCATGTTGTGATTTAGTAATTGTAATGTTAATTCTTCTGCAGATAGATCATCACATGGATGCATCACTGTCATATTTGGTATAGTTCTGTAAATAGCTAAATCTTCTATTGACTGAGCACTACTACCATCAGTTCCAGTATGTATTCCTCCATGACTTCCACAAATATGAACTATTAACCCTGGTCTAGCAATTCCATTTCTTACTTGTTCGAATGCTCTTTCAGTAAAAATGGCAAATGTACTTGCGAAAGGAATTTTTCCTGATGATGCCATTCCCGCAGAAACCAGCATCATATTTTGTTCTGCTATGCCCATTGAAACAGTTCGCTCTGGATATTCAGCTCTAAATAGACAAGATTTTGTTGATTTTCCTAAGTCTGCTTCCAGTACCACTACTCTCGGATCCTCTGCCAATTTCAGTAGTGCCGATCCATACCCATCTCTCGATGCTCCACCAGTAGATGGAGCACTCATGATAATTCCTCCAATGCTAGTCTTAATTCATCATCATTTGGCGCCTTCCCATGGAATGAGGGATTATTTTCCATAAATGAGACTCCTTTGCCTTTTACAGTATGAGCAACTATTGCACAAGGGCGTTCAAGGTCGTTAGTAGCCAAATCTATTGCCTTGGTAATTTCATTCATATTGTGTCCATCAATTTCGATTATTTTCCAACCAAATGATTCAAATTTTTTCCCAATATCTCCAATTTCCATTTGTACTTCCATAAAATCATCATTTTGAATTCTATTTCTATCAATTATTACATTTAGGTTTCCTGTTTTATGAAAATCTGCAGCCATTGCTGCTTCCCAAATTTGTCCTTCTTGAGTCTCACCATCTCCTATCATGACCCAAATATTTCTTCGACTGTTATCCATTCTAGCCGCAATTGCACATCCTAATCCGAATGAGAGCCCCATACCCAAACTTCCAGCAGAAAAATCCACTCCATTTGTCCATTTCATATCTACATGCCCCTGACAAACTGAGCCAAGAGATCTAAAACCATCAATATCATTCTTAGAAATTATACCTAGGTTGTGAAGCATAGAGTATACTGCTGGGCTTGCATGACCTTTACTCATAATGAATCTATCACGATCATCCCAATTTGGTTCATCTAATTTGAATCTAAATCCAGTTCCATACAGGCCTACTATCAAATCTATTGCAGATAACGATCCTCCTGGGTGCCCTGCTCCTGCTTTGTGTACCATTTCCACAATATCTATTCGGCATTTTCTTGCCATTTCCATTAAATCTGCTTCATTCAGGTTAATATTAGCACCCCTTATGTTAACCTGTCATTGAAATTGGCTATTGATAGTTTGCAGTGATGTAACTCCTATTGTTCAATACATTGGTTGATATTTGTTGAGTATATCGGGTAGTTGTAGGAATATGATTGGGACGCCCCTTGCTGGAAATAATAACTGGAGAAAAGTCTTACAAAACTTTTCTTTACCTGTGTCAGTAAAACATGATTCTCTACTTGCTGAATGTTACAATATCTTAGTTAATGGAGGGTATATTGATGTTGAGTTGGGAACTAAACTTTTTGAATCTCCAAACCTATCTGGAATTTCAGCTCTTGCAGACTTGATTAAGAAGTCTAGATTTGGTAATTATGTTTATTTTAACGATAATTTACATGTTAATACTACAAATATTTGTGTATTAGCATGTAGGTTTTGTGCGTTTCGTAAAGGCCCTAGGCACAATGATGCATATGCCTTAAGCGTAGATGAATATTTACATCGAATAAAACCCTACAGTGAAATTATTGATGAAGTACACTCAGTTGGAGGCTTGCATCCTGATTGGACGGTAGAGTTCTATGAAGAATTATATCGTGCAGCGAAGAAAACATTTCCTCACATACATATCAAATCGTTAACAGCTGTAGAAGTGAAGCATATTTCCTCTAGAAGTGGACTAACTGTAGAAGAAACACTTTCCAGATTGAAATTAGCAGGATTAGATTCTCTTCCAGGTGGTGGGGCTGAAATTCTGGTAGATAGTGTTAGAAACAGAATTTGTAGAGGCAAAGAATCTTCTGAAGAATATCTCGCAATTCATGAAATTGCACACGGATTAGGTATCAAAACAAATTGTACTATGTTGTTTGGAACGGTTGAAACAGTCCGAGAAAGAGCAATTCATCTCCATAAATTAAGAATTCAACAAGATGTTAGTAATGGTTTCCAGTGCTTCGTCCCATATCCTTTCCTCCCTGATAAATCAAGACTTCCTGAAGCACAGTTAGCATCATTGAATGAAATCATTAGAGTAATTGCGATTTCAAGAATTATGTTAGATAATATTCCTCATATCAAAGCGTATCGTATGAATATAGGTAGTAATGTCGCTTCAATTGCACTCAATTCTGGTGCAGATGATATTGATGGTACAGTTAATCATGAAGAAATTATGCATGAGGCTGGTAGTTCAGCCAGACTTGATAGTGACAGCGAGGAGTTAGCTAAGATAATTGAGAATGTCAACTCAACTCCCATCAAAAGGAATACAACATATTCTAATTTTACACGTTATAAGAGGAAACCCAATGACGATAGAAGGAGACTTCCTGTAGCCCAATCTACGTCGTGATTCAATGTCTTGGGAAAATGTACTTGGTAGAGTCGCCTTTGCAAACTGTGACCCAATTTTTGATGGACTTGAAGGTGATTGGAAAATTCTTCCAGCTCCTCCTTCTTGGTTGACGGGGCATTTACTTAGGCGTGACTGTATCACTGCTCCTATTCCTGCGGCAGATTTTGCAAAACATTCAGATGAATTACTACTGATACCAAAACTTGGAATTGTAAGTAAAGGTGATGTGGGTTCTGTAATTTTATTTGGTAATAGACCAATTGAACAGATGAGAGATGTTGCCCTTCCTTCAGATTCTTCTACATCTCGAGCCTTACTACAATGGATATTAAAATCAATGAAACTAGATCCAAAATTTCATGAAAGAGGCCCTGATTTAACTGCAATGCTAGATGAGTCAGATGGCGCACTATTAATCGGCGATAGAGCCCTAATTGCGGCTAGAGATTATCCTGATTTAGTGAAACTTGATCTTGGTGCTGAATGGACTAAAAAAACAGGTTTCCCTATGGTATTCGGAGTTTTTGCTGCGAGAAAAGACTCGCCTCCCTCAATCCTAAATAGGGCTAGCAATGATATGGTCAATCAATATGATGTTTTCTTAAATGATGAATCTTGGAGAAATCAAGTGATTAAAAGAACATCACTAAAATTAGGATTTTCCGAATCCAGAATTTCCGAATATTTTTCTATTGAAGTCCAAAATAAACTTGATGATTTTTCTAAAAAAGGTTTAGAGTTTTTCTTGAAGGAAGTTTGTGGAATGGATAAAGAAATTACTTGGTTTTCATCTCATGAATAATTCAATTCTTTACTTGAAACATAATTCAATAAATCGATTGCAACTTCACATGACTCAGCAACCACAACCTCAAAATCATCTTGGAATTCTCTCAGAGTATCCATTGCTTCCATGTCTCCTATTGCACCCAGTGCCTCTGCAGCTTCATGTCTCACCATTACATCTTCAGATAAATCTGAAAGTCTATCGATTAATGATGGGATAGCATGTGGATCTTGCATTTGTCCTAAAACATAAGCAATTTCATGCTTCAATAAAGCTGAACCTGAAGAGAATGCCGCTGTCAAGGCATCTACTGAATCATGACCCCCAATATTCCTTAATGCGAATAAAGCCCTCATCCTTTGAAACATTTTTTCATTCTCATCAACTAGAGTTTTTTTTAAATTTGAAACATTTGAATCTTCGCTAGGAGGTGCTGGGTCTACGGAATCAAATGGACTAATTTCTGGTTTTTTCCTTTGAGCCATTTATTCACCTGAACCTATGAACTTAATTTCATCTACAACTAGATTTTCATCAACCATGCCGATTTTCTGACCTTCTTTGAGGAATAGCCTGATTGCATCCCTTCCATCCTTGCCATAGTCAATAGTTCTATTATTTACATACATTCCTACGAACTCCTTGTTTGTTTCATCATCAATACCTCTCCCCCATTTTTTAGCAAATTCAAGGGCTTTATCGGGATTCTCCAGTGAATGAATAATACTATTTTTTACATCAATAGTTAACGATTCACATAATTCCATACCTAGGTCCTTTCTAACTACATTTCCTCCAAGTGGTAGAGGAAGTCCTGTTTTTTCATTCCACCATATTCCTAAATCGAGTACTAATTTAACTCCTTCAGATTCCCATGTCAGCTGCCCTTCATGAATGATTAATCCAGCATCATAATCTCCATTAGCAACTTTTGGTAAGATTTCATCGAATGGTACAACTTCAACTTTTACATCTCCCCAAGCCAACAAAAGTGACAAATAAGCGCTTGTACCTAAACCAGGGATTGCGATAACCTTAGTCTTCGCTTCTTCTTCAGTCATTTCTCTGTTGGAAATAACCATTGGTCCATAACCTTCTCCCATTGATGCACCACAGTTCATCAAATGATATTTATCCGCAATTTCTGGAAATGAATGGATACTTACCGCTGAAATTTCATATGTACCATCCATTGCATGTTTATTCAAAGTTTCAATATCTAGCAACACGTGTTCATACTCTCTTCCTTCAGTATCTATTGTTCCTGTGGTCATTGCATGGAACATGAATGCGTCATCTGGATCTGGCGAATGACCTACTCGGAAAGGCTTCTCGGGTGTGCTCATGATTTCGCGGCAGAAAACTAATACAAAACTGTGTGTATCTCTATTTGATGAATGGTAAGGATGAATAGAGTGTTTCTTTTCGACGATAATATGCCGGACGCATCTAAACTATCTACAGCAACAGGACAACTAGGACCTGTATGTGCAATTACGGGTAAGGCTATGACTTTTGCAGAAGCAATAGTCTTGGATGACCAATTCGTATGTTGGGAAGCTTACGTTGAAGCCACGGGTGCTGAATCTGCTTCCGAAGGTAAGAAAGTATCACATCTCAATCTTGATTGATAAAACCTCAACTTAATTTGCTACCTACTTTCTAAGTGTACTATGGTAGAGGGCTGGAGTCGTTTTGCATTACGATTTGGAGACTATTATAAATCCCTTAATCATAATGATTTGTGGGTTCCTCCCAGATTAAAAAGTAGGGAATGGATGTTCATTCCTTGGGGCTCTAGTCCTCCGGATAGGCATAGAGGATTTTTAGATAAGAAGGGGATATCAGATTATTTGAGGCAAAAATCGCCTCATTCATGTTTTCATAGTACAGCTTATTACAAATACCCTAATGAAAGAAAAATGATTGACAAAGATTGGCTTGGAGCAGATTTAATTTTCGATTTAGATGGAGATCACTTACCGGGTGTTTCAGATAATGATTTTCCGACTATGATATCAAAAATTCAAGAACAAGCATGGACCCTATGGTCTGATTTTTTACATCCTGAGTTCGGATTTGAAGAGAAGTACATCCAAACCTCTTTTTCTGGACATAGAGGGTTCCACATTCATGTTAGAGACCCATCATTATTACATCTTGATTCCAATGCACGAAGACAACTTGTCAATTACATTCGTGGTGAAGGAATAAATGTCCAGACAATACTTTCAGGACCAGATTCTGGTTGGCAAAATAGAATAAATAACGGTATCAAGTCAGTTACTCATAAATTGAAGGTGATTAAGGAAAAGGGACCTGATCATAAATCATATATTGATGAGTTGCAGACTGCTGTTGAGAATAGCGGAAAGGCTTCAAAAATTTCTTCAAAGAAACTTTCTAAGCCGAAAATAAATGAAATAGCAGATTTAGCAGATGAAGAACGCCTTAGTAGACTTTTATCTGATAATAAATTGAGAGTCTTTGGTGAAAAAAATACTTCTATATTTTGGGATATGGTAAAAGGTGATAATTCAGTTGTTTTAGGTTCTGCAGGCGAAACTGATGAGGCAGTAACAGTTGATGTCAAGAGAGTTATACGATGGATAGGTAGTCTGCATGGAAAATGTGGATTAAGAGTTACAGAAATGCCGCTTGAAAGATTAAATCCATTTTCACAAAATCATTTCAATCCTTTAGAGGAATCAATTGTTTTCTCGTCCGATAAGAAATTCAATATTTTATTGAATAGAGATGATGTCACAGTTGAGTTAGCAGGAATAAGGGTTGAAGGTAACTCTGGAGATAGGTTTGAAGTCACCGAATCTTTAGCCACTTTCATAGTTTTGAAAGGTTGGGGTTCAATTGTTAATTAGGTATAATTTGAACACTGAATCACAATATGTTGAAGAGTGATTAGGTTCGGAAGAGTACTAGTGAGTACTATGGGCGAGGACGAGAAGACTCAAGATAATCCTCAAGGGATGCCTTTACCACCTCTTCCTCCAGGTATTTCATTGCCTCTTCCGCCGCCACCTCCGCCACCAGTTGAAGAAGTAAGTTTGGAAGAGGATTTAGAGATATTAGAAAACATCGAAGAAACACTTGTCGAAGAGGTTGAATATTCTCAATCAACTGATTTCCAATCTCATTGGGAGAAAAGAAAAGCCTCAGACCCTAATCTTTCAGTAGGTAATAGGGAAAGTATGTACGGGCACATTGATCGGATAGCTACAGGGGAAGTGGGAACGCTTTTGGATAGGTTCTCGAATCGTTTTGGTTCTGAATTAGATAGAGAAATCATCGTCTTAAGAAAAAAACAACAACAGGAAATGCGTGAGATAAAACCAACTGTTGAATTAATTCAACCACCTAGTGAAGAATATGATAGTGAATTAGATGAAGAAATTGATGAAGAATTAGAAGAAATTAGTGAGGATCAAGATTTTGCAGAATTCTTTTCAGTAATTAATAATTTATTGGGCGATATTACACATGAAGATGTGATTAAGAATTTTATATCATCTGACTCATTTTCATTATTTGAGGAAGTGGGGGAATCACCAGAGTCAGTTTCTGAGGAGCAGAAGGCTGACTTCTTCAAATTAATTAATCAGGTACTGGGTGATTTACCTGATGATAATGAATCTGTAGAAGCATTTATTGACTCATCAGATTTCTCAATAT
Organism: Euryarchaeota archaeon UBA89; assembly: GCA_002495525.1. GTDB lineage: Archaea > Thermoplasmatota > Poseidoniia > Poseidoniales > Thalassarchaeaceae > MGIIb-O2. The sequence continues at coordinate 15,206 of DAFS01000062.1, forward strand.
TTGTGAAGATGGGCGAATTGTACGGAGAATGAAATTATGGGACTATTAGAAAAGGCTGGCAATGTACAGACAGAAGAAAAAAAAGCTACAAAAGTAGTCAAGGCTGAAAAAGAGGCTGCAAAGTTCAATCAGGCTGTTGCAAAGGCTGCTAAGAAAGAGGAACCTTCTCCAAAAGAATCTAAGAAGGCTGCTAAAGTTAAGAAGGCTAAAAAAGCAAAGAAAGTAAAAACTCCGAGAGCTAAAAAAGAGCGTATTTTAAAGGAGTTTCCGGATGGATTTGATGAAGCTAACAAGGCACGTGCATGGTTTCGTACGTTAGTTGACCTTGCTGTAAACTTTTCATTATTTTCGTTCTACCTTTTAACTAATATTGTTGCTGGAGGTGCTTCAGATTTAACATATGTATTGATTCTAAGCTTAATTTTACCTCTTTTCAATTTAGTCTTCATGCCATACAAGACTGGAAGAACTGTCGGTCAATGGATAACAACAACACGGTATGTTAATTCACGTGGAAAAAATCCGCCGTTTCTATACCATCTTTTGAAGAGTTCTCCAGTAATTTCTTATCTGTCTGGTGCGGGAGCATTTCTTGTTCTTATATCTGCATCTACAGAGTGGACTAGCGGAATGATTGGAGTTGTAGTAACTCTACTACTTCTTTTCTTGTTAGTTCCAGGAGATTGGCTATTCAAGAAGTTCCATCATCAATCTTTTGGAATATGGGAGTTCCTATTCGGTGGTGTTTGGAATGCTAGGGCGCAAAAAGGTGAAGGTGGTACTGGAAATAAATTATTCCAGAGACTAGAATCATTAAGCGATTACACAGAGTCTAAAGGATGGCTTGAAGATAAAGAATAATTGATTTCAAGATTGTTTTTTTCCTTTCAAAATATTCTTTCTAAAAACACGAGTTCAAAAACAATGTTCAATAGGGTTAATTGTGTCATTAATAGATTTTTTATTAGCTCCTAGAAAAGATCACAGGGGATGGAACACTCCTAATGAAGCATCAAGAATATTGCTTATATTTGTTTTAGTCATTGTATCTTATTGGGCTTGGCCAATATCAGACGGAATGATTTACATGTGGCTAACAATAATTATTATGGTTTCAACTTTTATCCTTTCTATAGGTTGGTTAATCTTATCATATGCCAGTCAAAACAGAGAATCTAGAAAATTAACTCCATCTGTTGGAAAAAAACAATCTTAATGATTTCATAATGGTGTTTTAATTCCAATAGCACGAACTACACACCAACCTGCCCTTGCTTCCCACATTGCAAATACTCCTCCAATTATACTTCCACTAACTAATAGCCAATAGGATTCAAATGAAAGAGTCCCCAAATTTACTAAAATAGCTAATATTAAACCAGCTAATATCGCAAAAATACCTGTAAGTAAGCGTACAGCTCTACCTTTAGCATCAATATTGCAAGTACGATCCATGTTTTGTGTTCAGGACGACAGCATATGAATGCGTGTTTTTATTATTAATTTGAATATCATCTCCGTTTTGACATTAAACAGAGTTATTGGGGTATTAGGATATATTTACACCATTTATTTAATGAAAGGTTAGTATTGGGATTGTCATGGCTGCAAGTCTTGAATCCACTGTAGTAGCAGTTTTGGTTCTCCTTTCTCCACTTTTTTTGGCTACTCCTCTATCTTTTGCTTGGAAGTGGTGGACTGGAATGGAGCCAGAACATGAACACTACAGAGAAAAAGTACGAGTAGTTCTTGACTCAGGTATTCCACTCAGCAGATACCGTCCAGAATTAGATGCAGAGGCAAGAAAGGTGTATCTTGATCCTGATCGCCAAGCAAGGATTGAATCAGATCTGCTAAATCCTTTAGGTGTTACACATTTTATCCTATTCCCTGCTTTAATTGCTTGGCCTATTCTAGTTCCATTTTCTATTATCATCGGATTATTAGCTTGGTTCCCACTGAAAATATTTGAATGGATTCTAATCGAGAAAAAGGTACTTCTCATAATTGCTAATTTAGTTAAGAAAGCAAATCGATGGGAGATTATTGGAATACCTAGGTCCGATATCGGAATTAAGACATCTGATAGAATTTTGTCATCAATCCATCGCATGCCAATTACAGTTTTCCTAGGTCTTTTTTCTTATTTATTAATATTGAATCTACATTGGCTAGCCGGTTTTAGTATTAAGAATACAATACTCCTTTCCTCTTTACTTTACATTATATTAGTTTCATTTATTTCGGTTATCAGGGCTGCAACAGCAAGTGCACTTTCTTTTGCAGACATTCCAAAGAGAAAAGTAATTCCAATGGATAGTTTAGTAGAATCTTGGATGGCACCTTGGGTAGGTGTAGGATTGGTCTTCTTCCTTGTAAGGCAACTAACATTCTCTTACAAAGCGATACGTTCAGATACGCTTTTTGTCGACCCAATAATCTTTTCACTGTCTATCTTGTTAGTATTGTATACTGCAACAATCATCGGCCTAATGATTGAGGTTACATTTTTTAGAAATCGTGCCAATGATGTAAGGACAAAATTCCAACATCAAGTTATTGATGTACATAATCCTAGATTGTATTTATTTACACAACATCTTGGCGATCTAAAAATTTCTCCTTTGATGTCATTAGATGAGTGGTTGCAGAAGAAGGAGAGTTTCGACTCAACTGATTTCGATAACATCTAGTTCATCAGATTTTAGTGTGTAATCATCTATCTTGATTATTTCTTCTAATTCATTGATTATTAAGAATCCAGTATTACCAACACTTGTTGTAATGTTAACTTTACGTCCATTTTCTGAAATATATTTCCCTAATTGTATTTCTTTATCTGAATTAAATCTCAATATTTTCTTTTTTAATTTCCCTCTACTTTCTAATCTTGCATGAATCTCTTGACCCGGATAACATCCTTTTTTTAAATCAACGAATTTATCTAGCCCTAGTTCAGATGGTAGGAGATTATGCTTATATTCACTAAATGATAATATTCCATTAGAAACTCTGTAATCAACCCATTCCTCTATTCCTAATTTCTTGCATTCCGAACTAAAATTATCGATCATGAATCTATCAATCTCACTAGTTTTAATAATTATATCAATTTTTATTTTTCCTTTATGTATTGATTTCTTAAAGTAATTTTCTCCCCAATTTTGCCAATTATTATCATTTTTCCCGTTATGTTCCCCAGGGATAATTTTGACTAAATCTTCCTCTGAACCGATAATAGAAATTTTTGATAAAATATTATCTCCATTCATTATACGAACATCTTCATTCCAGTGGATACCAGAAACAATTAATTTTCTAGTATTTTCTGCTACTTCTGAGTTTCCTAAAAGTAACAGTTGTTCTTGAACACGTAAAATCTGTAGTGAGTCAGTTATCCTGCCATTCGCATTACAAATCAAAGTATCAATACTTTCTAAATTAGAAATTGATATAATATTTGATGTTATTAATCTGTTAATATGTTCTATACAATTTTTCCCTTCAGCAACAGTTATGCTGCAATTATGGACGAAAAAATCTTTGTCCGCCATATTATCAACCAAAAGATTGACCGCAACCACATTCTCTAGATGCATTAGGATTAGTGATATTGAATCCTCCTCCCATTAATGTATCTTTGAAATCTAATTCTAAACCGTTTAGAAGTGAACTGTCTCCATTATGAATGTAAACCTCTACCCCTTCAAAACTTTGTATTTGGAAGTTTTGAGCATCAGGTTTCTCAATTATTTTCATATCATACAAGTAACCAGAACAACCTCCAGATTGTGCACTAATGACGAGGCAGTGGGTTTCTTCATCACCTTGCATTGTTTTTTTCATTTGGTTTATTGCATTTTCTGTAACTGTTATTCTTACATTTACAACTTCTGTTTGAGTAATAACTGGTAGGGAGAAGCCTTCTCCGCCTAGAATGCCCATGTTACGTTGAAACAGTAGGGCTATATGAATAATCGTGTATCAGCGCATTACAACCTATGGTAACATAAGATATGTACACATCCGCAAGCCATGGAGGGCCTAACTGATGTACCCGCAAAATGGATCACTTCTGAAGGGGTAAGGAAAGGTACAGATACTATCTGCGTTGAAGAAGCACTTTCTATATCAGTTTCAAATGGAAGTGAAATCAGTTTCTCTTTGGGCGTTACTATGAGAACTCCGGGAAGCGATATTCATTTAGTAACCGGTCTTTTATTTTCTGAGGGTGTAATCAATTCATATGAACAAATTATTGATTACATAATCAATGATGATAAAATACAGGTAATTGTATCTGATATTGACGAGAGAACAGTTTCTGATTTTAATCGTAGAAATACTTCAACAGCCTCTTGTGGTGTTTGTGGGAAAGAGTCGATATCTAATCTTCTTCATATCAGTGGGCCAGAAATCTCAGAAAAATTTAGTATCAATTCATCTATAATAAGTCAAAGTATTGAACAATTACGCAGTCAGCAAAAATTATTTCATGATACAGGGGGGACTCATGCCTGCGGGTTATTTGACAAAAATGGCAATTTATTGTTTATAGGTGAAGATATTGGAAGACATAATGCAATGGATAAATTGGTTGGAAATGTAATGTCAATATCTAATGAAATTTTTTTTGATAGTTTCATAATTTTTTCCGGAAGACTTTCATTTGAGTTAGTGCACAAAGCTAGGAGGGCAGGAATTTGCATACTAGTTTCAATAGGTGCCCCCAGTAGCCTGGCAATCGATATCGCAGTTGAACATGGGTTAACAATTGTAGGTTTTGCTAAGAATAATAGTATGACAGTTTATACAGGTCGCACCCGTATCACAAATAGTGAGTAAATAGAGGTGACAAAATGGGAGAAGAAATTAATCCATTGACTCCTTTGGAAGATCAACCTCCAAATTTGAGTTCTCCAAAGAACTCTGCTGCTGGTATACCTGCTGTGATTTCCACAATGAAATATGGTTTCAAAAATATGGGAGTAATTAATTCAATTACTAAATTATCCAAAGTAAATGACTTCCATGGCTTTGATTGTCCAGGATGTGCTTGGCCCGATCCCGATTCTCATCGTTCTTTTGCAGAATTCTGTGAAAATGGAGCTAAAGCTGTTTCTGATGAGGCAACTAAGAATAGAGCTGATAGAAATTTTTGGTCAAAATGGTCAGTATCAGAACTCTCTGAAAAGTCTGATCATTGGCTCAATTCACAGGGTAGATTGACAGAACCAATGATACTTAATCCTGATTCGAACTATTATGAACCAATATCTTGGAATGATGCCTTTGATATCATTGCTGATAATTTAGTCTCATTAGATAATCCAGATGAGGCTATATTCTATACTTCCGGAAGAACCAGTAATGAAGCTGCTTTCTTATGGCAATTATTGGCGAGAAGATACGGTACTAATAATCTTCCAGATTGTTCTAATATGTGCCATGAATCTTCAGGAGTTGCTTTAAATGAGTCAATAGGTATTGGTAAAGGAACAGTCACTTTAGAAGATTTCAACTCTGCAGAACTAATAATTGTAGTTGGGCAGAATCCTGGAACTAATCACCCTAGAATGTTGACTGCATTGAGAGATGCCAAGAAAAAAGGAGCATCGATTATTAGTATAAATCCTCTTACTGAAACTGGAATGAAAAAATTCAAGCATCCTCAAAATCCAATAGAAATGCTAGGTTTCGGTTCAACAATTGCAGACAAGCATCTCAAAGTTAAAATTAATTCTGATCAAGCACTTTTCCGTGCCTTTTCAAAGTCTGTGATTGAATCAGATAATATAGATAAAAATTTCATTGATAAATACACTAATGGTTATGATGATTATAGAAAAGTAGTTATTAAATCAGATTTTAATGATATTTCTGATATAACTGGGGTTTCATTACAAGAAATTTTAGATGTAGGAAAAAAAGTCTCAAAATCAAAATCAACAATAGTTTGCTGGGCCATGGGAATAACTCAACACAAAAATTCTGTTTCTACAATTCAAGAAATTGTAAATTTTCTTCTTCTTGGTGGTAATATCGGTAAAAAAGGAGCAGGTGTTTGCCCGGTAAGAGGTCATTCAAATGTTCAAGGTGATAGAACAGTTGGAATTAATCACCAGCCCTCTTCAATTTTCATAGATAGTCTAGAAAAATCTACTGGAATTAGGAGTCCGGAAAAACATGGTTTTGACTCAGTTGAAGCGGTTAAAGCGATGGAAAATGGTCACGGGAAAGTTTTCTTGGCCATGGGTGGTAATTTTCTTTCTGCAATGTCTGACACAAATAGAACATCATCTGCGCTAAAAAATTGTAATTTGACAGTTCATATTTCCACAAAACCAAACAGATCTCATTTAGTAACTGGTAAGATTGGCCTTATTTTACCGTGTTTAGGGCGTACTGAAGAAGATATTTCTAAAATAGCAGGTAAGCAATTTGTTTCAGTTGAGAATTCAATGGGGATTGTGCATTCTTCCACAGGTACTTTCAAGCCAGCTAGTGACAAATTAATTTCTGAGCCAGCCATAGTTTCGGGGATTGCTGGTGCTCTGGAATCGAGATTAGAAAGGAGTGGACTTCCATGGAAGAATCTATCTGATAACTATAATTTAATCCGAGAATTAATAGAAAATACAATACCGGGATTTGAAGATTATAATGTCAGAATTAAATCTAAATCTGGTTTTTATTTACCTAATCCTCCTAGGGATTCTCGTACTTTTAAGACTAAAAATGGATTAGCAAATTTCATTACTAGTGATATTACTTATGCTAGATCATTAGATAAATTTATGATGATGACTATCAGATCACATGATCAATATAACACCACTATATATGGCCTAGATGATAGATATAGAGGTATCAAAAACGGTCGCCGTGTAGTTCTTATGAACAATAATGATATTATCAATCTTGGTTTATCTAAAGGTTCCATGGTAGATTTGTGTTCTGAAATGAATTCGGGCGAAGTAGTTTCTCCCAAGTGGTTTGTAGTCCCATATGAAATTCCTGAAGGTAACGTGGCAACTTATTTCCCTGAATCCAATATTCTTATTCCTTTGGATAGTGTTGCCGATAGAAGTAATACTCCTACTAGCAAATCAGTACCAATTTCGATTACTAAATCTAATTAATATTTTTCAATATTTATCTTGGGCTTTCTAATCCTTATTATTGATGATGTGAATAGTAGAATGACTAAAATTGCCATCAAAATATTCCATTTAATTATTATTTTAAAAATAATTATAATAGTAAATGAAATAGATATTAACCCTAGTAACATTAGGTGCAACACTGGTCCACCGCTAAGTCTTGGATCTAGGAAATTATAGATATAAACTCCTGCAAAATGTGCATATATTCTTGCCCATCCGACATACATTATTCCAAAAATAATTGGAAATACAAAATATCTCCAATCAATCTCAATATTATTTATTACTAATGCCATAGCTAATAATATGACATTGAAATTATGCATTACAATCTCATACCAATAAAATAAATGATCAATATTATTTTCTTTCGATATTTCATTATCAATCATGTGAAATGTGACAATAGATGTAACTAATATTGCACAACTGTATGTAGTTGCAAATAGGATGGGGGCTGAAACTAATATCCAATCCGGAACTTCTTTTCCTGAGATATCTATCCAAGAGATAGTTGCTAAAATTATGAAAGTAATTCCAAATAGTCCGAAATGCCACATTGTAAATGCTGCAAGGCGTGTTAATCCACTAGAATGTCGTTTTCGATTCTTTTTTTCAAGGAAATATAATGGATAATCGGGAGAACCTTTTGGATCTAAAACGACCCAAGATAGTGTAAATATACTCAGTATCGCGCAAATAGACCTAAATATTGCTAGAAGTTCATTTGAAACATATTTTGATGTGACTAATGATTTAATTTCTGGAGTCTGAAAGATATCTTTATTGAAATATAAAAAAATTAATGAGGAGAACATTACAATGATTGTTGTAATTGCTGTCTCTATGGTCTTATCTTTTTTTCCATAAAGTAATAATCCACTGAACATATTAGTTTCACTAATTCCTTAGTATTTTTTCAACTCAGTTTTTTTTGTTCTTTAATCAATAATTTACATCTACTTATTTGTGTTTGACATAATCTTTGATCTTCTTTTCCAAGACCTCTATTTTTCGCTTGCTCGAAACATTTTACTGCATCAGCATATAGTTCGATTGAAGCATACGAAGAACCCATATTGTACAGGGTTCTGCCGGTCACCGAAGCAGGTTCCAAGACTATTGCTGAGTGGTATTCCTGAATACTTTCAGCGAATTTTTCTAACTGATATAATGCATGACCTTTTCCATTATGTGCTCTAACTCTGAGTTCTATTTCTTCTTCGGGTGCCCCATCAATTGCCTTATCAAAGCAGTTTAGTGACTCCTTTGGATTATTTTCAGCCATTAAAACTAGACCCTTGTTATACCACTCTATTGCTTCGTTAACATCTCTAGAGTTATTTTCTTCTATCAGATTAATTTTTTCCTTAACTTCTTTAGCGGCAGAAATCAGATTTTCCATTTCTTTATTCTGGTCTATTATTTTTTTATCTTTGTTCATTTCTCTTAACTCTTCTACTCTCTGTAAGCATTGGTTCGCCCTCTCAATATAGCCTGCCTTTGATAGAGCATCTGCCAGTCCATTCCACGAATCAATATCTGAACTATCTTTTTTCAGTAATTCTTT
>DAFS01000043.1 GCA_002495525.1 Euryarchaeota archaeon UBA89
TCCGAATATCCATGGATGCATGGTATTCTCTCTATGCAGATAGGTGAATTATCTAGTTCCTTCTGCTCCTTCTGTTTCGATTTCGATTACTTCTATTTTTATGCTGCTTAATAGATTCTTGTTGTGATTGAGTGTTTTTTCTTTGATTTTTTTTCTTTGATTCTTTTATCCTTCCAGGTTTCTGATCGGGTTTAGGTATCGCTTTAGAGAAATGGTAAGGATGCTCTTTGAATTGAGGAATTTGTTTACCAATTAAACGTTGAATGCCCACTAAATAACCACTTTCACTCTCATCACAGAAAGCATATGCAACCCCACTTCTTCCTGCCCGCGCAGTTCTTCCAATTCTGTGAACATAACTTTCTGGCTCATTAGGTAAATCATAATTAAAAACATGAGTAACTCCTTCTATATCTATCCCACGACTAGCAATATCAGTTGCCACAAGTAATGGGATATCTCCATTTCTGAATGCTGCAAGAGCTCTTGTTCGTGCGCCTTGACTTTTATTACCATGAATTGCAGCAGACTCTATCCCTGATCTATCAAGTTTTTTTACTAAACGATTTGCTCCATGCTTAGTTCGAGTAAAAATTATCCCACGCTTTACTCGGTTCTCATTTATTATATCTATAATTAAATTTATTTTATTTTGTTTTTCAACAAACATAACAGACTGTTCTATACGTTCTACTGTTATTTCTTCAGGACTCAAATCAATCATTACAGCATCGTTCAGAAATGAATTCGCTAAATCAGCAATTGATGATGGCATTGTTGCACTGAAAAGTAAATTTTGTCGTTTCTTCGGTAGTAGTTTAATGACTTTTTTAATGTCTCTGATGAATCCCATGTCTAACATTCTATCCGCTTCATCTAGAACAAAAAATTCTATATTTTCTAGGTCAATAAATCCTTGTTCGATCAGATCTAAAAGTCTTCCAGGTGTTGCAACTAAGATATCGATTCCTCTTCTTAGAGATTTAACTTGAGGTTTCTGACTGACTCCACCAAAAATTACTTGATGATAGATGGATAAATGTTCGCTATAAACTGCAAAGCGTTCATTAATTTGTGCTGCTAATTCACGAGTAGGTGTAAGTACGAGTGTTCTAATTTTACGCCTACCTTTTATTTCCTTTCTTGCCAATATTTGTAACACAGGCAATGCGAAAGCCGCGGTCTTCCCTGTTCCAGTTTGGGCTACTCCTAGTACGTCATGACCTTTTAGTAACAATGGAATTGCTTGTTCTTGCACTGGAGTGGGGGCTGTATATCCTTCCTTTTTTACCGACTGAAGTAATTGCTTAGATAACCCTAAAGATTCGAAATTTGACATTGATTAATCCCCAACTAACAAAATCAATATTTCACATAACGAGAGGGTTAGTACATGCTTCGGCCAGCATGTTAGTCTTTAACACAAGAGGTATAAGTTACATGTTGAGCAATGGGTAACGAAGTTGATGGGGCACCCATGAGTTCAGTAGGGAGTCTCAATCTTCTAAGTCAGTATTATCATGTGATATCACAGGAATTAATTGATAAGCCCAAATTAATCTATAATCATAAGATTCTTGTAAGTATGTTGCTGGTGAAAAACTAACGATCATATCTTTTTCGCCACCGATTAGGGGCATTTCATTGTTACAATAATATTGCATACCATCAACATACATAGTATTTACTAGATTTATTATAGTCCATTCGTAATTATTTCCCTCTGATGGTGAATTATTTCCCACTGATGGTGCAGTGTCGCCTGCGTCATCGAAGTCGCCGTCCCCATTTGCATCAATTCCTGGTGTAGCCGTGGTATAATTATTTAATTTGTAAATGAGAGGTCTCGATTGCTCCGTCAAACACTTCATTGCAAATCCTTCAGGAATAGTAAATTCATATATTAATTCATTATAATATTGATTATCATCATTACCATAAAAATTCTCATCACAAACCCATCGCAAGTCCTCATTCCAAGCGACATTATGGAATAAGTCCCTCATGGTATTATTATATCCATTATCCGACCAAGCGTCATCATACCAATCATTATTTTCCCAATATGTCTGTAAATTAGAATTATTAGTAGACGAGTTTCCAATTAGATAGTATATGCCACAATTAAATGTAAAAACATCATTCCTATAATCATTAGTGGCATAATCATAATATGACCAATTAGTCGTGTAAATATTATTTCTATCTCCAGGAATTATTGGAGAATTCCCCCATAAGAAATCTAAATCGAATACGTAATCAATTGTGTGGACTATTCCATTTGAAGTTCCGTTACCGACTACCGACGATGCATTGTAATATGTGTTACTCTGATCATAATTTTGATTTGTTACTTCGCCACCTTCTATTACCGTTGTATTGTTAAAATCGTTATTTGTACTGTAATAATTATTCACAACAGTAGTATTGTTATGATGGTGAATTTCTTGATTCACTGTTATCGTTGTATTATTGATAAAATCTTGAAGATTCTGGTCAATTAAGTCGTTTAATACATCAGTATCTATCTCACCTCCACCATCAGGATCTCCGCCAGTACAACCAGCTAAAGTTGAGGTCATCATTATCAAAATCATCATTGGTGCTATGATACGCATAGGTTGTCTGCTAACGTAGAGTATTATGAATCTAAGTACGGATTAAGCGATTAATGAGCAAATCAATGGATTTCTGCTTGAGCCCATTAGTTTGTTGAATCCGATAAGTTCAGTCTGAGTATTTGATACCGGTTCCATAAGCGAACACCTCAACTCCTTTAACTCCCTTTTTGCTACTTTGTGGAGTCATATCCGCTGTATCTATTCTAACATTAATCACATCATCCCAACCAGCAGCTATTGCATTCTCTCTGAGCCTCTGCATTACCTCTGCCCTACCGGTCGAAATAACTTTCTGAAATATCGTGATTGAGCCACCAAATAAATTATTGAACCAACCAATCAGGAGATGCCAATGGCTGGGTCCAAAGACACCACTGGCATAAACGAGACCGGAATCAGAAACATTATGTCTGTAGCCACCATCAATTGTTGATAGAGGATCTTTCCCTCGTAATTTTCTTGTTTCACTTTCTCTTCTATTTACATCTTCTACCATATTTTCAATATTCTTTCCACTTGCAATCATACCCCAAACAAAAACAAATGGGTATGAAAGACCAAAAATTGTCCAAATTAGCGAAAATATTAGGAATGGGGCCACCAATATAAACAGAATGTAATATATCTCGAACTCTATAGCCATTGAAAGACCTCTTTCACTCGTATTTGACGGCAGTTCCATAGGCAAATAGCTCTGCAGCACCAGCAGTAATAGCGGATGTTGCAAATCTAACATTGACCACTGCTGTTGCATCAAGCGTCATTGCATCTGCAACCATTCTTGCTACGGCATCTTGACGTGCTTCTTGTAGGAGTTCAGTATACTGTGTTAACTCTCCTCCAACAATGTTCTTGAAAAGAGCAAAAATATCTTTTCCTACATGCTTAGCTCTGACTGTTGATCCACTAACTACCCCTAGCGTCTCAGTAATTTTTTTCCCTGGTATTGTCTCAGTATTAACAACTAACACTCCATTTACTACTTGTTCCATAATGGTGCGTACAATAGGAATCACTTCAATATAGTGTACTATGTTTAACGAAATCCTGAAGGTATATCGATGGTAGTTTCAGGTTTTGATTTGCTAGCTACGAGTACTAATAGAGCTAGCAGGAATCCATTACATAATGCAATCTGACCTACCCCTATTATCATTGAGAACTGATTTATCAAGTCGGGAATCATAGTCCCTCCTGCTTCCTGACCATAGTCATCAATTGGTGTGAAACCTATTTTCGACATTCTCCACATCATCCATATGCCACCAATAAAATTTACAGCTATCCATAAACCGACTGCTTTAATTCCTGCTTCTCTATTTGTCCATAATAGAAATGCACTGAATGTACCTATGATAGCCAAAAGTCCACTATGAAATGCTGTCCATCCGATGAAACCCATCATTTCATCGAAATAATCCTGCATATCATCCCAAGCTATTTTACCCTCTTCCCATTCTTGTTTTTCCTCTTCAGTACCATCTTCTGGATATCCTTCTATCTCCTCCCATTCCGTGTCTGTTAATTGAGAAACGAGTATCGGTGTGGCAGCTGATAATAATGCGTTTAATGCGTATAAAATAGACATTATTACCATGAAAATGGCCAATCCTTTCAACCACCAAGGAGATGGCTCGCTGATTGGAGTGTATGCCTTTTCAATACGCACATAACAACTGCCAATATGCCTACATATGAACCTAGTCACGAATTAATATTTACAACCCCCCCATCAGAACACATACGAGCGTGAGGGTACAGTTCATTCTGTTTCGTCTTGATCAGATTTAGCATGGCCCAGTATCTGCCACCATTCTTTTTTCAACACCATTCTCTGGTAGGCCGGTTTAATGAATAGAACGTAAGGAATAGACAGAAAGAATATTATTTGGATAATAATAGATAAAAATCCAAAAATTTCATTTAATATGTCCTCAACCCCACACTGTAGATTTCCTTCTACTCATATTATTTCATTAATGATAGATTGTATATACTTTATCCCGATACAACAGTACTCTATATCACAAACTAAAAATCAATTAACTTAGTTTGTTAATCCAAACTTATCGGGTATCTATCCGCCCTTTCAGTGCCTA
>DAFS01000030.1 GCA_002495525.1 Euryarchaeota archaeon UBA89
TAGGGGTCCAAGGCGGAATACTTGCAGGTTCTGAAGAGGTTAGAAATCACGCATTAAATCATTCTAGATCTTGGCTTTTATCAGGTAGCCAACCACCAGGAGTTGCTGCTGCGCAAAAGGCTGCTATTGAGGTTCTTATGAGTGAGCCACAACACCATTCAAGACTTTGGGAAAATACAAATTATTTCCGTAAAGAATTACAATCATTAGGTTTTGACACAGGTTCTTCTCAAACTCCTATTATACCTATAATGTGCGGAGAATCTCTTGCAGCAAAACAATTATCTGAAGAACTTAGTAAAAATAATATCATGGCAGGGGCTATAGTTTTTCCAATGGTCGCTAGGGATAAGGCTAGAGTCAGAACTCAGATGTCTGCTGGTCTAAGTCGTGATGATTTAGATAATGTTCTTCGAATATTAGAAGAAATAGGCTCCCGACTCAAATTGATATGAGGTATTAGTATGGTTCAAACATCAACTTTAGACAAAGAAGAAATTGATGCAATGTTGGAAAGGATTAATTCTGTTCCAATTACTGAAACTTTGAAAATGCGAATTTTGAGGCTCGATAAAGGTGAATGTGAGGCTTTAATTCCTAGGGATACTATGTGGGATGGTATTTTTGAGACATTTCATGGAGGGATTCTTGCAACAATTGCAGATAGTATTACATGTTGGGCAATTTTGACAAAAATCGGTTCTGAACGTAAAGTTGCTACTACAGACTTCAATATCCGATTTTTACGACCTTGTAAGACTGATGTTAGGTGTGTTGCAAAAATAGTTAAGACAGGACGGACATTAAGTTTGGCCGAGGCAGAAATCTTTGATATGGATGATAAATTGGTTGCAGTTTCACAAGTTAATTATATTTCATTAGATTCATGAATCTAATTCTTCAATAGCATTTTCTAATTCATCATAATTTTGCTCGATTAACTCATTATTTTTATTTTCAAGATATATTGTTTTCTTCATACCTTCAAAGGGGTCTAAGTCTCTATCAATTCTTTCAATCATTCTCCACCTTGGAGCATATGAAATCTGGATATATAGCGGTCCAGGAGTTATTAGAATGAAATAACCTAATATTTTCAATTCTTCTGATGTTGAAAAAATAATTGCAATTGTAGTAATCAAGAAGCCAATAAACGGTAATGGGTACAGATACCTCCTCCTTCTCTCAAGTCTTATAGGTGGCCATCTAACTAGAGATGAGATCATGGTAGAGATGGCTCCCAAAGACGCACAAAATAGTAAGATCATCAAGCTTTCATTTATCCATTTCTTTAAGATATCTGAGGTGTTTTCTGAGTTTGCATCCCCGTCATAAAATATGGGTAATAGTAATGTCAAATTTATCATTATTGCATAAACAATACCAACAAAAACCGGATGAGAGAATGATAAAGAATAATTCAAAAATAGTTGGCTAATAGAGCCACCTTCTAGCATATGTCTATGTTCGTCATCATACTCATCGAGCCGATCACGCCATTTAGACATATTATATTCTCACAATACTTCTTCTTTCACTATTACGGATAATTTAACGGAAAAACCTTGATAATAATCTGAATTAATGGAAGTCATTTTCTAAACTATATAACGGAGATATTATCACTTGACCATATTGGGACATTGTTTTGTGGTACTAGATGAATGATGAAGAAGTGATATTTTCGATTACTGATAAGAATCTAGATTCAGGACTGAGAGGAGTCCCTGTAGGTACTTGCCAGACTTCTTTTGTAGATCCTTATGAAGGAGTACACTATGTTGGATATCCAGTTGAAGATTTAGTGAACATGGAAGAGGAAGATGTGATATTTTTATTATTCAATAAGCGATTACCAACTGAAGAAGAATCAGAAGAGTTTCGAGCTGAATTAACACAAAGAGGAAAAAATATCCCCACAGGTGCGCTTAGGGTTCTAGAATCTCTAACTCCAGGTGGTGGCCACCCTATGGAATGGCTTTCAATTGGTATCATGGCCTTAGGAACTGCAGAAAAAACAGGCGATACTAGGGCGGATGCGATGAATCTTATCGCTAGAATGCCTGAATTAATGGCCAGAATTTTCCGTTTAAGAGGTGGAGAAAAAGAGAAACTGAAACCACGAAAACCCGGTTTAGGATTAGTTGAAAACTTTGTTCATATGATGGGTTTTGAAGGTGAAAAAGCCCGTGATATAGAAAGAGTTCTACGCTTCTTCTTTATTCTTCATATGGATCATGGTGGCGGTAATCTTTCAACATTTTCTGGTAAAGCGGTTGCTTCTGGATGGGCTTCAGTCTATTCTTCAATTTCCAGTGCAATGAACGCTCTTTCTGGGCCTCTTCATGGTCAAGCCAATCAAGCTTGTTTAGAATTTGTCAAAAGAATAGGAACTTCAGATCATCAAGAGATTGAAGATTTCGTTCGCACTGAATTGGCTAATCGTAGGAAAATTTATGGTTTTGGTCATGGAGTATTGAGAGCTGAAGACCCTCGTGCTCGTTTATTGTTCGAATTAGGTGATCAAATATGCCCTGACGATGAATATTTCAAGATAGCAAGGGCATTGAGAGAAGTAATACCTCCGATTCTTAGTGAAATCCCTAAAATTAGTAACCCTTACCCTAATGTAGATATTGCAAGTGGAAGTTTACTTCATTCAGTTGGTTTCCGAATGCCTGAATATTATACGACATTTTTCGGTTGGGCAAGAGTCGCAGGTATAAGTGCCCAGATACTTGATGAGAGAAATGCTAGAGATGGTAGAGGAACTCCCATTTACAGGCCCAAATATATCCCTAAGAATCAACCTCTTAGAAGAATAGAATAATCATGAAGATCCATTTTTATGAGACTTTCCCGTTCCCCTATGGCCAATTATTCTAGGAGCCTCCCAAGGTAAACTTGATTTCGAAGTTTCTTTAATTAACGAATTTATGTCTCTTTCCCATGACCATCTTTTTTTCCAAGAAGAAATAAAATCAAACCTTTCATTTTCAGAAAGTTCATGCCAAGGAGAAACTTCTTTCTTCATTTCATTTAATTTTGTAAAATGTTGTTCGATTGGAGTTTCATCTAATTCTAACCTTTGTTCCTTAGTTAGTGGTTGTGTAGCAGGTTTTGTCCATCTTGCATAGCCTGATTCTAGAGTAACTGAAGTTGGAGATAGGTCATCAGTAAGCCCTGTTAGCCCAGCATCTAACAGCATTCTCTCTGAATTAGATTTTGAGGGCCAGACATAAACTGGATATCCTTTTCTATATTTAGTCAATCTTTCTAACTTTTTCCCTTCCAGCCCCACTGATCTTCCCAAACTTAGGTTACTTTCAATTCCTCTGAGATATTGTAGAGAACAGGGTAGCATAGGGGAGTTTTCTTTTCTCTGTTTTTCCATCAAACGAGGTAATGAATTGACGATAAATGACGGTGTTGCTACAATTCTCTGAGATGTCCAATTACCCCATGAACGTATATTCGGTCTCAATCTACTAAATTTCAAATCTGTTTTAACTTTCTTAGATGCGGAAATGATTTTCGGTTCAAACGAATAAATTACAGTACTACTCTCTGAGAAATCAACAGGATCTAAGATTTCATTTAATTCTTCTATCATCTTCATCATATGTTTTTCTCTTTCTTTAGCGTTAAACCAACCACCTGCTTTACCACTACTTGGGTGAGGGGCTTTAAATTCAAAACAAGTGAATGCCCCTTCTTCAGTCCATCTTCTAATGAAATCTTTTTTTTCTAATAAATCATCAATTGGCTCTACATAATCTGGTAATTCATCTAATGTCAGACATTCAGGATAATCTCCAAACTCTGTTCTAGAGTCATGATGAAGGACGAGTCTATTATCTTCAGACAGTCTCAAGTCTAATTCAACACCATCACATTCATTCATTCCATAAACTAGTGCTTCAACAGTATTTTCTCTCGGACGAATCCATTGATTACCGTCTTCATCCATGTATGCTGCGACATATATCTAATAATTAATTAAGCGTTTTTCCAAGACTAATCCGCCCCAACGCTAAATAGATGAAAAGTCAACGCGAGCCTAGGTATGAACATGTCAGATACAATAGAACTTGACCGAGAATCAAATCCAATAGAAGTTAGAGGTTACGCATTTTACGATTGGGCAAAATCAGCATTTGAAACGTCAGTAACAGTTGCAGTATTGCCTGCATGGTATGCATATCTATTCTTGAAGGCTAACGGGTTAACAACTACTATCGGCTCTATAGAGATGCAAGGAGATGCGGTTTGGTCATTTGCAGTGGCAATAGGCACTCTGTTCATCGCAATCATCAGTCCTTCTTTGGGTGTAATTGCCGACAGAAGAAGAATCAAGATGTGGTGGTTAAGGATACTTACATATGTAGGTGCTGGTTCAACTTTCCTTCTAGCATTCGCTCCACTTTTACCTATTGAAACTCAGTGG
>DAFS01000048.1 GCA_002495525.1 Euryarchaeota archaeon UBA89
CACCATTTGTCTTCACTCATGAGTAGTCACCCGATTAATGCTAGAAGTTACAATTATTCATATTAACTGCGTCTTCTCTTATTTAATATGAAAAAAATGAATATTTGCCGTTTTCATGAATAATTTCTCCAGATTTAATATGTGCTTTCAAATGTGACAAAGTCTGATCAATCAAAAGTTTAGGATGAGCATTCGGAGTATCCTCATATGATTTTTTAGCGATTCCCTGTAAATCAGAAAAATATTTCACAGCATCGAGTACTAATTGATGTCTTTTACTCCGATGATTGATATATCTGCTCAATAATTTTTCAGGATTTGCTGAGAATGGACCATGGCCGGGGAATAAAAGAGGAGGATTTAATTCTTTCATTCTTTGTAATCCCTCTAGATATTTATTCATATCTCCATCAGTCGAAGGAACAAGAATTGTACCAATTACAGCCACATTATCTCCACTTACAATACCAGCATCTCCAACCAAACAGATGTGACCTGGACAATGGCCTGGGGTATCAATTATATTCCAACATTCTGAAGAATTATTTCCCCTCAATACGAATGAATCATTTTCTTGTAAAATTC
Source organism: Euryarchaeota archaeon UBA89 (assembly GCA_002495525.1). GTDB lineage: Archaea > Thermoplasmatota > Poseidoniia > Poseidoniales > Thalassarchaeaceae > MGIIb-O2. The sequence goes on from DAFS01000048.1 coordinate 586, forward strand.
TATTGTTTTCTAGTTTTGAAATAGCCTCTAGAGTCTCTTTACTGGCCCAAATTGGCGCCCTATACATTTTATCAATTTCTTCTAAATTGCCAATATGATCTTGGTGTTTATGTGTGAAAATTGTTGCTATGATTTCACTTCCAGATAATCTTATTTCATTTATCTTTCTAGATAAAATTTCTAACGCATCTTTACTTTTAGCAGCTGGATCTATGATTACTCTTTCCCCTCCTGAAACACCTAAAACATAGCAATTTGTATGAGTTGCTGGAGGTAGTGTTTGAGTAGGTAATGGTATGCATTCAACACCTGGTGCGAATTCTAAGACATGGTATCCTTCAGAAGGATTTATTGAGAGTTTATCAAAAGCTGATATCAAATCTCCACTTTGTTCTAATGATTCACAAATATCTCTAATCAGTGTTACTTGAGGGGGCGGTAATCTTACTTCATGGCTTAGCCATGATTGCAGAAGATCTTCTGGTTTCCACCACCTATATTCATCAAACTCAGACATACCTTTTGGAAATCTAGGTTCAATTTTTGAATCTCCGATAGAAAGATGATGGAATGTATTTGTAAATCTAATAGGTGCAAATGGCGGCATTGTCCTAACAGCTATAATTTGTGAATTAAATTTTCCAATTTTTATTTCTCCATTTCTAACATAATCTGCCCATTCTTCTTTATCAATACATATTTTTTCTTGAATTTCTTCATTAACTAATTCTAGTGATCCTTTACCATCTGGGGAAAACCCTATTTCTTCAACAAGCTCTCTCAGCAAGGTAATACTTGTTACTGGATCTTGGGTGTTAGCCAACCATTCTGGATTTTCTTCAGAGACTCTTCTATCAGTACGGCTAACGCCACCTCCTGGAAATGCCCAGAAGTCAGGGAAAGAAGGAACTTCAGAGACTCTATGGCATAATAGTATCTCACCAATATTTCCATTCATTCTACTTACTATAAGTGAAGCAGATGGCCTAGGAGTTGCAACATTGGCTTTTGGTAATTCCACGCCCTCGGGTAATTCATCCATGAAGCCTCGAGGTGGTCAATGATTTCAAACCAGCCTGTCGAATGACTCAAGTCTATCAGGCTAATCGACAGTCATGATTGACTACGTGCCGATTAGTCACAGAGATAATGAAAATGGTACAAAACTCTTCGAAATTTTAATGCCTAGATTCGGTCTCGGCGTTTGGCAAATGGATGATAACGAATGTAAGTCTTCTATTCTTCATGCATTACATAACGGTTATCGTCTAATTGATACAGCCACTGCCTATGGTAATGAAAATGCTGTAGGTGAAGCAATTAGAAGTTCAAAAATACCTAGAGATGAGATTTTTGTAGTAACCAAACTAAGAAGAGTCCATGCGACCGGTTTTGATGAAACAATATCACAATGCCGTGAAAGTCTCCAGCGTTTGGGTCTTGATTATGTTGATTTGTATTTGGTACACGCACCTCCCAAGAATATTTCAGTCCGTGGAGATGTATGGGAAGCTATGGAAGCATGTCTTAAATTAGGATTGGCCAGATCAATTGGAGTCTCAAATTATGGAATAGATCATCTCAAGGATATGAAAGAATATGCAACTATTTTACCTTCGGTAAATCAAATTGAGGTACATCCTTGGCTACAAAGATTAGATTTAAGGCAAGCAAATGAGGAAATTGGTGCCATTACAATGGGGTATTCTCCTCTAGCTAGAGGGCATAGAGTCACAGATCCTGCATTAGTCTCTATAGCCCAATCTATTGGCTGTACTCCTGCTCAGGCTGCAATAAAATGGGTTTATGATACTGGTTCTATTACAATACCAAAATCAAGTAATCCTGAACGTATAATTGAAAATAAGGAGTCATTAAATATTGATATTTCTAATTTTATTGAAGATTTTTCTTTACTTGAAGAATCTTATATTTCAGGATGGAATCCTACAATTGAACCATGAGTGATAATATGAAAGAACCAGAGACTATTGAAGAAGAGTTAGAAATTATTGCTGCAGCATTAGAGGCTGGAATAGATCCTTTTCCTCCAAGAAAAGAATCGAAACCTCGAGCAAAAATTGCTCTAGGTTGGTTTATGATAATAATCATGATTACTTGGGTTTCGGATATTCTTTATCGTTCACTGTAGAATTAAGTTTACCTGATTACTAATTCTGAGTGCAATAATATAAGATTTATTTATTGATTGTTAATGGATATGGTATGCCACAGCTGAAAGTTGGTGACGATGCTCCGAATTTTATACTGCCTGCTATAGATGGAACCTTATTTGATATGTCTAATTTCAAGGGAAAACGTGTTATTCTCACATTCTTTAGATTTTCATCATGTCCATTTTGTAATATTAGAATAAATAGAATCTTGAAACGTTGGGAAGAATTTGATGATGACACAGTAATGGTCGGTGTTTTTGATGCAAAAATTGATGAATTGAAAAAAAGTATGAAACGCCATAATCCTCCCTTTTCAGTTGTTGCAGATGAGACCTATGAAAACTTTCTCAAAAATGATGTTAAAAAATCGTTCCTAAGATTTATTTTATCTCCGATGAAGGCTCCACTGACGATGTTGGAAGCCACTCTCAAAGGCTATGTTCCGCTAACTTTATCAATTTCAAAACTTTCTACAATACCTGTAGATATTCTAATTGATGAAAACGGTAAAGTCGCCAAAGCGCATTACTGTAAAGATACAGTTGATCATTTACCTATAGAAGAATTAATCGCCTTTTCTAAAGGTGAATAGTACAAATTTAACCAAAATAAAGTATTAAGACGCACATTGCTAACATTAGTGACGCGGGGATGGCCCTACTCAGAGGATCATCTTTTGTCTTGAGATGGCATATCACTGCTCCAGCCATCAAAATACCCATTGCCATTGCAGCATATTGAACTAACTGATCATACCATATCCCAATAATCAACATAAATGCCAAAGTCAACTTTGTAGCACCGATTGCATAGACTGACCAATTAGGTAGTCCATAAACTGCAAATTCCTCAAAAATATTTTCTGCATTGCCTGCGCGATAATTTGTATTTAGGCTGGGTCTAAAAATCCAAACGGCAAAGATTACCAAAGCTATGATAATCTGTAGAGCCACCACTACTGTTCCCATCATAACACGCAAATAGTAATTCTCTGTATATACTTTTGTAATCGTTAATCAAGTCAGATTTTTATTATTAACATCTAAAAAAGGGTAAATACTGATGCGAATGATTCTAGGTAGTGACCTCCACAGCAAAGCATGAGTCGATTGTGGGTGGTTGTAGTTTTGTCCTCATTACTAGTCACTTCAGCATCTCCAATTGTCACAGCACAGATTGGACAACCAGATATTGTACAGGAACATTGGTATCACTCATATGCAACACTAACTCTTGATTTGAATGAGTGGGCTGATGATTACCCTGAAATCATAATTTTATTTTCTATTGGAAAAACAGAACTAGGAAGAGAGATTTGGATGTTACAAATTTCAGACTGGAGCCAAGAAACAAAACCGGATGGCACCAACAAAGAAGTGGCTTATATTGACGGTGGTCACCATGGAAACGAACATCTAGGTACTGAATTAGCTTTTCTCACTGCTGAATATTACATTGAAGGGTGGGGAGATGGAGATCAGGAAGTAATTGATATTTTACAAACTACCGAGTTACATATTCTCATCATGTTAAATGCCGATGGAAATGATTTCGATACGAGATGGAATATAAATCAGGTTGATTTGAATAGAAATTATGACCATTATTGGAATACCTGCGATTCTACACAACCAGGAAGTAGTGCCTTTAGTGAATCAGAGACTCTTGCAAATTCAATTTACATGAATGAAGTAGTTCCAGATGCAGACCTCTATATTACAATGCACACAGGAGTTTGGATTATGCTTTATCCATGGGGTAAATGGCCAGAACAGCCATCAGATTGGGAGTTATTTCATCATATTCGGGATGATGTAAATGATAATATCTCAGACATACCCATTCGAAATGCCAATCAAGGGCTCTATCCAAATTGTGGTACTAGCCGCGATTATGGATACGGCGTAATGGGTTTCCCAACATTCACCTTTGAAACAGATGATGAACAATTTTTGTTGGGAACTGTGGAAGCTCTTTCAGATAGATTGGGGGAGGAATTAGATGTAATGAAGTATTTAGTTCAGAATATTTGGTATTGGCGTGCCAGATTAGTAATTGAAAGTTTTGAAATTACAGAGGACAAAATTGTTGCTGATGTTTCTAATCTTGGCCATGCAAGTACTTCAAATGCAACTTTCCATTATTCCGATTCTAGTGGGAACTTAATATGGCATTCAGAAAATTTTGGAGTTAATGCTACAAATCAATCTGAAATAATAGTTGGAACAAAGAATCTTACTTTAGTCGGTGATGGGATATGGACTGTTCACTACCAAAAGAGAGTAATTGACTCTTCAACTTGGGTTGAAGAATTAATTGATGGATCTATAATTATGATAGATTCAGGTGGTAAAGGACTTCTTCCAGCACCTTCATTATTTATTTATCTTCTATCATTAATTACTGCTGCAATAGCTAGAAAGAATATCTCAATTGATTGATTAACTAATTCTAAATTTGAGGTTTTGTGTATGGTTTCAACTCAAATTGAGATTTTGCCGAATAAACCTTCATTCAATTTGTGGTATCATCCTTTGTATACAGATGGAATTCATGATGAAGCACGTTTCCCCAAATATCGCTATCAAATGGTGCTGGAGATGCTCAAACAATCAAAGGAATTTAAAAAAATGTTAATCCAAAAACCGGATCCAATCTCAAGAAAATCATTACTTCTTGCTCATGATGAAAATTATGTTGATGCATTCCTCAAAGGAAAGTTAAATGAAAAAGAGATGAGAAGAATTGGTCTTACTCCTTGGACTCCAAAGATGATAGAACGAACACTTTGCTTGACCGGTGGAGCCGTTAAAGCAACAATTCACGCCATAAAGCACGGTGGAATTACAGGAAATATGGCAGGAGGAACTCATCATGCTCACAGAGATTTCGGCTCAGGTTACTGTGTGTTCAACGATCTAGCCATCAGCGCGAAGTATGCCCTTGAAAATCAAGGATTGAAACGCGTAGTAATTCTAGATCTTGATGTACATCAAGGCGATGGAACAGCAACAATACTGGCAAATGATATTCGAACTCGTACTATTTCAGTACACTGTTCTACGAACTTTCCATTCCGAAAATCTGTTAGTGATTTTGATCTACCTATCGAGCCAGAATCAGGTGATGATTTGTACCTTGAAAAAGTTCGTGAGGCTGTTAAATTAAGTCTAGATTTTGAGCCAGATATCGTCTTTTTCCAAGCAGGAGTTGACGGACTCGAGCATGATCATTTGGGGAAGCTCAATGTTACTAAAGAAGGGATGAAAATAAGAAATCAGTACGTTTTTGAGAAGATGCTTGATTACAGAATTCCGACGGTCATTTTCATGGGTGGAGGCTATTCTAAACCAATTAAGCACACTATTGATTCATTTTATGATTTATTCATTGATGCATCGATTTGGAATGAGCGCTGGTGGAACCAGTCTATTTAATACAAAACAGTAATTTGAAATCATCTCTCATGTGTTGTTCCTTACACGAGAAAGGGTTGAGAATTGTAATTGTTACAAAAAAACCAGATTAGTCAGTAGAGGATCCTCAATTATTCTCTTAATGTTGGGTTACTGATAATGACTCAGAAATAATTGATTCCAACTCTAAAAGATCTTAGGAAATTGGTAGTCCCTCCCGGAT
>DAFS01000040.1 GCA_002495525.1 Euryarchaeota archaeon UBA89
TGTAATGTTGAAACATTCATTTCCGCATCATACATTTCATTCCCTAATCTATCTACTCCTCTTCTAGTTTTACAGAAAATCATAGTTTTTCCGCACTTGGCAAGTATTTCAGAGGTAACCCCTAATTTTTGATGTGGTTTCATTGTCCAGAATAGATGCTGCATATTTTCTATACTAACCTCTTTAGGGCCTACTTCAATTGTCACAGGGTCATTTTGATAATTTTTAACTAAATCAGCAACATCGTCATCTAATGTTGCACTGAAAAGAATCGTTTGCCTTTCATTAGAACATTTATCCAAGATTTCACAAACTGGATCCATGAAGCCCATATCTGCCATTCTATCTGCCTCATCCAGTACTACAGTTTCTACATCGTCTAACTTGAGAGCACGTCTATCCAATAGATCGATCAATCTACCTGGACATGCTACTAAAATGTCCACGCCCTTGTTCAAAGCATTGTATTGCTTCTTGTAGGAGACTCCCCCATATATGGAGACAACATCTCTATCGACTGCTAATGCGATAGGCCTCAGCACTGAATTTATTTGTTCGGCCAATTCTCGAGTAGGAGTTAAAATCAATCCAGTTGGTCTTTTTGGATTGGCTCTTTTCGTTCTGGCAATCAATGGGAGTCCAAACGCTAGCGTCTTACCAGATCCTGTGGGCGCTCTACAACATACATCTCTTCCAAGTAATGAATCAGGGATACTTTCTTTCTGAACTTCGAATGGTTCAGTAATACCATTCTTGTTTAATTCTTTAACGATAGCGGGACCTATTCCCAAGTCTGAAAATGATACCACAACTACTACCTTCTATTCGAGCCGCACTGCCGTCCCTATTTAGCATGAACAGTAGTAATTTCTTACATTATTCTATTGTAATCAAATTTTCAATTAACGAAGAAGAACCAACTCTCAATCTTTTTCCATTAATAATTTCTGAATCATTTTTTCTAATTAATTCAATAAATCTCATTAATTTTACTTTATCGCTTATACCACCAGAAATTTTCATCCCCAAACATTCCCCGAATGTTAACTCATGTCTCATTAATTCGTAAGATAAAATATCAGCATCAATCTCTTTACATTCACCTCTTTTTCCAGTACATGTTTTTACAAAATCTACCCCCACAGCTAAAGACATTCTTGTTACTGCTCTAACCTTTCTTTCAGTAAGTAAAGGCGTTTCAATAATCACCTTCAAAATCTTACCTTCTGATGCTTCTCTCATTGCTACTAATTTCTCTAATTCTAATTCATTAGGGTAATCCTCTTCTTCACGCGGTTCTAGAACTATATCTATTTCATCTGCACCCAATTCGATAGCGGTTCTGATTTCCTTGACTATCTCCTCACAATTACTACTTCCTTTGGGAAATCCTCCTACTACTGCAGCAATTGGTATGCTAGAGCCTAAGATTTCTTTTGCACTAGGGATGTCTTCAGGAAAAATACATATTGCTTTGGGACGAAATTTCTTTGCTTTAAGTAGAAATTTTTCCAATTCATCATCTTTCTTTTCGTGCTTTAGTAGAGTGAAATCGATTAATTTAATGATTTCCTCATTTTCCAAAAAATCACCTATTGTTAGATTTTTCAAAATCTCTCATGAAGGTAACCAGCGCTTCAACACTTTCAATCGGACATCCGTTGTATAAACTGGCTCTAATTCCACCTACACTTCTATGTCCTTTCAGACCTCCTAGCCCAGCATCTAATGATTCTTTCAAGAATTTTTCTTCCAATTCCACACTTGGGAGTCTCCAAGTTACATTCATGACAGAACGACACTCTTTATTCGCATGTGGTAACCAAAAATCAGTTCTATCTAACTCTTGATAAAGTAGGTTTGATTTCGCTTTATTCCTAGTAATAGCACCCTCTAAACCTCCATTATTTTCTATCCATGAAAATACTTTATCTAAAACGAATATTCCAAATGTGTTTGGTGTATTAAACAATGAACCTTTAGATGAATGTACTGAATAGTCTAGCATTGTTGGTAAGTCACTAGGCACTCTTTGCATAGCCCAAGGAGATAGAATAACTACAGTAACTCCACTCGGACCTAGATTTTTCTGTGCACCCGCATAGATTAAGTCATGAGAACTTACATCTAATGGAACTCCCATTATATCTGAACTAGCGTCTAATACTCTCGGTTTCCCATTACTTTCAGGTAGGTGATGAAATTGAGTACCAAATAATGTGTTATTTGATGTATAATGTAGGTACAATGAATTATCCCTTACAGAATAGTCCTCATTACTAGGAATTGATCTAAATCCATTTTCAGAATCATCCCATCTTGCTGAAGCATCTCCTATTCTACTAGCTTCTTTCAATGCTTTTTGAGACCATACTCCTGTAACTAAGAAATCTACTTTTTCATTCTCTCTTAGTAAATTAAGGGCCGACATATAGAATTGTAAAGATGCCCCACCTTGTAGATAAAGTACAGTATAATCTTCAGGTATTGAAAGTATTCTTCTTAATTTCTCCATAGAGCTATCTACAATATTCTGAAATGTTTTACTTCTATGGCTGATTTCTAACAATCCAAAACCACTATTATTCAAATTAGGTAATGATTTTCGGCATTCTTCGACTACCTCTAATGGCAATACAGCAGGTCCTGCTCCGAAGTTGTGTATCCGTCCTGTTATGGTCACATTATGTCGGTATGGGTACAAGTCTTTGATGGCATCGGCTGCTGTATTGTTCAAGGGTTGGGTTCATGTTAGAGTGTCAAGACGACAGTATATGTTGCGTATCGGGCTAGTGATGCTCCAGGGTGCTCGACATGCTCATCTCAAAGCACTAAATAGTGTGGCTGAGGAACTTCAATTAGATATTGAAATATTTGAGCTCAGAAATAAGAATGATTTAATTCAATG
>DAFS01000051.1:0-6725 GCA_002495525.1 Euryarchaeota archaeon UBA89
AAGTTATTTTTGGTCACCCGGGCAATTTACGCGCGGGAATGATGGACGGAATCATAGATCGAAAAACTGCAATTTGTGATTTACCTAGACATCCTAATTGTGGACTAAGTATCGACCATCACAAGTCAAATGATCCTCATGGAAATATAATCAAAGATTGTGTGATTTTATGGGAACCAACGCCTAGCGCGGCTAGAATTGCCTATAATCTTCTAAAAAATAAAATTGATTTGAGTGATTTGTCTGAGACGATGACCTGGGTAGATAAATTGGATGGGGGGTCTATTTCAATTGACGAATTTAAAGGTGATAACCCAGTACTTTGGCTAGGTAGAGTAATTGGGGAGAGTAAAGAAAATACTACAAGAATACTTGAAAGTATTCAAAATTGTATATCGGTTGAAGAGATTTTAGAAATACCAAATATAAAATTAGATCTTGAAGAAAGAGTGGCTAAACAAAAATATCTAAATCAGATAATTAAAGAAAACCTCTACATTGTAGATAGGTTGGCGATTGCAAGATTAGAAAATATGAACATTAGATCTAATGGTTATCTTGTAACAGCGATAGTAGGGGGTGAATGCGATGCCTGCATAGTGATACACGGAGATATTGGGGCAAATTTTGATGATGATGATAAATATCCATTATCTGCTTCATTTTATACTAATTCTTTCATTCACAAGAATGGAGGAATTTTTGATTTAACGAAATTGGCTACCAATTTCGATGAAGATGGAGGCGGTCATGCGAATGCTTGTGGTTGTAGAATAAAACCGATTGATAACAAAATTGTCACTAATCGGGAAGTTTTGGCTGAAGACATCGAATTAAACATTAACGAATGGTTAAATATTTGGGCTCAGAGATAAGTGAATAAGTACAAAAAACCAAGAAAAGCATGTATAATAATCAAATACGCCATTACATCACTAACTCTTCCATGAAGATTGCTAACTTTTCCATAGGGTTTCTTATTCTGCCTATTTTTTTTGGCTTTTGTACCAAGTTGCCTCAGATATATCATCAGGAACAGTCCGATGATACCGGCCCAACCATGAAAGTGATTAGGGACTAAATCGGAAAAAGTAACTACTCCATTATTAATTTGAAAATATATCATCTTTGAAATAAATGCTAAACAAATCACAAGAATTACATAAAGAAAAATTCTATTACCCATTTTTTCATGTCTTAAAATTGCATCATTTCTTATGTCATTGGGTAATTTTATCCTCTCTTGACGCCATTTTCTTTGATTGAAAAATTCCCTAATAATTGCTAAAGCAGCAAGAGGATGAAGCAAGATTACTATCGTGGCCAGAGCCTCCATGAAGGTTGCTGAATCGTAACATATCTTGAGTTCTCGCTTTTTCAATCTTGCATAAGAAGGCGGTGCGTTCATGTAGGAGGGGCTTTGGGGCGATTTATTGGAGTGTCTTCATTGGAGCAGTATCTATTAGATTGTATTTCCGACCTGCAAAGAGCAGGTGACGATGCAGGTCGTCGAAAGAGGGCGATAAATAAATCTGATACATGGGATTTACTAAATAAAAACTGGAAGGCTTTAGCGGTTCTAGCAGCAGAAAAAACTGCACCTAAAACTGTAGATAAAGATGATATTGGAAACAAACAAAATAATGCTGTAAATCGTTCACATAGAAATAGAATTGGAAGAAGAGGAGGCAGGCAGAGTAGAATTGGTTTAGAGGATCATTTGCCAACGCCCCAACAAGTTATTACTTCAGAAAATCCAGCCGCATTCAAATTATCTGTTTTAATTGCTCAAAAACATAAAATGTTGACATGGGAAAAGTCATTTGATGAAGAAATGGACTTGTTGCGATTGGAATGCAGTCAAGGAATCCATCCCGTTTGGAGGAGATTAGCTAGAGAGGCTCCGATATTTGCTGAATTTGAAAGATTCGACATTGTGGAAGAAGAAAGGAAAACCTTTGATTCGACAGAATGGATAAAGGGGGCAAATCTAAATCCAAACAACATTATCAGTCTTAGAAAATGGTTAGATATGGAAGTACCATTTAATTTGTCTTCTACACAGGCCCTTTCTTTGGGAAAAATTCGTAAAGATCTTGCAGGTAGGCCAAGACCTTCTACCTGGCCACAAATAATGAAAGGTAAATTGAGAGATTTGGAAAATGAGGGGGCATTGCTGGAATCTATTCTACTTTTATGCGCTAATTCCAATGAAGCTCTTGGTGCCCTTGAAAAAATAAATGGTACAGAAGAGATGGGGGCAGTTGTCTCAAAACAAAAAAAATTATTTCTACTCAACTCTGAAGATAATAGTATAATTGTTGATTGCATTAAACAGAAAGGAAAAGATGAACTTTCCAATGCAATTAGAGTAGAGGCGTGGAAAAAAATAGAATTAATTAACGAAGAACTATCTTTAGATACATTACAAAGTGGGAAAGAGATTCTAGAGAATGCAAATGAAAATATACCCTCGGTTTTACTCTGGCAAATTAGTAAAAATCTATTATTAAAAAAAGAATATGTTGAAGCAACTAAGATAGTTGAAAAATTATCTATAAATAATGATGAAGAGTTAATATTAGCAATAGAAGTTGTTTCAAAAAACACGTCCGAGAATTTAGAAGAAACTATTCTAGAATCACTGAAAAACGCAGGAGAAGAGGGTGTAGCATTTGCTATGAGATGTGTAGATTCCCCTTCCGAAATTCAACTAGAAGCTTCGAAGATTCTTTCTAAAAAGGATTCAATTAGATATACAGATGAAATACTCTCTGTTCTAACTCGTACAGCGGATATAGAAAATTTGGCCAGTAAAATGAATGCCGATAAATCACTGGGTCTCATTTATCCTTTTAGAGCACTGATGGTATGGCATCTAATGCCAGCAGAAACTGGAATAAAAAATATTGAACAACTTATTAGTTTAAGAAAACAGGCCCTGATTTCACTAGAGAAATCGGAGAAAGATGATGTTCTTTCTGATGTTTCAATTTCACTAATTTCCTTGCTAGGAGGAGTTTCGTCAGATATTAATTCAATTCATAAAATTTTAGATAAGGGGGCAATTATTGTATTGAATCAGGTCAGAAAAGCACTTTCATCCGACGGTTCTGGAGTTGTTAAGAATTCTTTAATTGCCTCACTAGAGGAATCAATTGGAGGTATCAAATTATCCACCCTAGATCGAAGACTATTTGATGCTTTGATTGATTCGTTATACGTTAATTTATCAGCTATGCTGTTACAATCTGGGAACACTGAAAAAGAGGAAAATGCACTTTCTATCTTGGAAAGGCTTGCAGCAAAAGAGGATAACACAACTAGAACTATCAGGGCTCTGACAGATCTAGTTAAGGAACACAATATAGGGATCGAATCCTTAGAGAAATGGTATCGAATTCATGATAAAGACTCTTCTGAATATCAAATAATTCGTGCCGCACTACAGAAAGAAAATGGGAATAGGTTGAATGCTGCCAGGGCATACAAGGAAGGCGCTCTAAAGATTGAAGATAATTATGAAGAGTCTTCCTTGATTCTTAGAAAGGCAATGATTGAATACGCACATTCTGGTACGTGGAAGGAAGCCGTTGAATTATTAGATAGAAAACCTGAGTTAGAGACATTATTGACTCAAAAATTTCAACTATATTTGAGAACTTGTGCTGATAATAATGCGGGTAAAACCGACATTGCAACTAAGAGATTAATACGATTTGTTAGCGAACAAGAAAAAGGAAATAAAGAAGATTTTGATAGAGACTATAATAGAAGAAGGAAAGAAGCTTTGGAAATGATTCAAAGATATCCGGATGAGCATGATTTGCCTGATAAGAATTTTAAAGGAAGAGTAAAGGCGGCTTTGTTAACTTTAGAAAAATCTGGTGGCTCAAGAGAATCAGATTTGGAGAGGCGTTTCCAGCTTGAATTGCATGAGATGAAAGATATCTTTGAATTGACTCTATTGGGTGAGCAAATCGCAGAACAAAATCCTCTTAGGGGCATTAGAAGATTTGAAGAGGCTATAGAAACTGGCTATTTTAAAGGAAGACAGGTTGAGCGATTGAGGGATACTCAAAGAGCCGTTTTTGTTAGTCAAAGTGGCAATATTCCTATTAAAGATAGAAGAACTCTGAAAAATCTTGGGCTGAAATCTTTAATTTTAGTTGATACGAATGTACTGATACACGCGCTCAAAGATGATTTACTACAGGAAATTTCTAATGATGATTTCGGCTCCTTTGATTGGTCAGTTGAAAGATCATTCCACATGATGCTTAGGAGGCAGGGTGGTAAGGAAAAATTCCTTTCAGTTCCCCCGGCGGCGTTGTCAGAATTTAATAATAGAGTAAAAACTCCAGATGCGGTTCTCGGACTATTCAATGATACTTATATCGATAGGAAAATGTGGAAAAAGAAAGTTACACCTGACTTCTTGAAGAAGAAAGTTAAGCAAATATGTAAGTCATTTAGTACATGGCCACAAGAAGACTATTCCAATAAATTATCAAAAATTGAGTTAGAAGAGTTCTTACTAAAACATGAAAATATATTTGAATTAGTTGATGAACAAAAACGTAGACGAACTGAAGATATCCCCCTACGTACAGAATTGAATGGAAAGGAAATATATCCAGAAGGAGGAGACATGGAGATTATGCGAGACGCTGCTTCACTTGCATCTTTACCATTACAAGAAATTGGTAGTATTTTGGTAGCAACTAGGGATTCTGACTTCAGACTTGTGTCAAGAGCTTTAGAAGAAGAATATGGCTTCGGAGTGGTTTCTGACGCTCAACAATTAAACTCTAGAATTTAATTCTGTATTTCACATATGAGAAATTATTGCTTTTCCAAAATCTGAACAACTGAGTAAGGTGGCATCATCCATCAACCTTTCAAAATCATAAGTTACTGTTTTTGCCGATATTGCACCTTCCATGCCCTTTACGATCAAATCCGCTGCTTCGTTCCATCCCATATGACGAAGCATCATTTCTGCTGAAAGTATCAAAGAGCCAGGATTTACCTTATTTTGGCCAGTATATTTTGGCGCGGTCCCATGAGTGGCCTCAAAGATTGATATTCCAGTATCATAATTGATATTGGCCCCTGGAGCGATTCCAATACCTCCTACTTGGGCGGCCAAAGCATCCGAAATATAATCGCCGTTAAGATTCATTGTTGTCAAAACTCCATACTCTTTTGGTCTTGTAAGAACTTGCTGTAACATGGCATCGGCAATAACATCTTTAATTATAATTTGATTATTGTTTTTTGGGTTATTCATGGTACACCAAGGTCCGCCATCTAACTCCTTTGCACCGAACTCATCTTTAGCCAACTGATATCCCCAGTCTCTAAAACCACCTTCTGTAAACTTCATTATATTTCCTTTATGCACAATTGTTACATTTGATTTGTCGTTATCTATAGCATAATTAATTGCTGCTCTTACTATTCGGGATGTACCCTCACTACTAATCGGTTTGATTCCTATTCCACTAGTTCCTGGAAATCTGATTTTTGATACTCCCATTTCATCTTGAAGGAAATCAATTACTTTCTTGACTTCTGGGCTACCTGCTTCCCATTCAATACCTGCATATACATCTTCGCTATTCTCACGGAAAATTATCATATTCACATTTTCTGGATTTCTGACTGGACTAGGTGTTCCTTCATACCATCTGACCGGGCGTACACAAGCAAACAGATCGAGTTTTTGGCGTAAGGCTACATTGAGGCTTCTAATACCTCCTCCAACTGGAGTGGTGAGGGGCCCTTTGATAGAGACTAATCCTGTCCTCATAGCTTCGAGAGTTTCTTCGGGTAGCCATTCTCCTGTCTTATCGAATGCTTTTTGCCCTGCAAATACTTCATTCCAATGTATTTTTCGTTTGTCTGAATATGCTATTTCGACTGCTGCATCAACTACGTTAATCATTACTGGAGTAATATCAATACCTATTCCGTCACCTTCGATATAGTGCACTAAAGGCTCCTCAGGAACTATTAAGTTACCATTTTTGATTGAAATTGCTGCTCCCTCGGACATTGTTCTCAGAGACGCCACTTACCACTCATTCATGAAGCCAACCCCTCCGCCTTAAGCTGAAGTGATTCAGATGAAAGGGGTAGTTAGGTGGGTAACTGGTGAAGAAATAGAAGGTGAAACTGATAATGGAAAAATTACTCAATTCCATAGTGATACCGCAGCTAGTCCTATGCAAATTGTTCTTCAAGCACACGGAGCATGTTCATTGATTGATGTAATTGATGGATTAAAACATAGGATGGAAAATGTAAGAGCTATGTGGATTGAGTTAGAATCCGAAAGAGCTTCCGAACGACCCAAAGTGTTTACTTCTGTAAATATGAAATATGTTGTTGAAGGAGATGTGCCCGAGAAATTATTGAGGAGATTGATACATCAAAGTCATGAGAAATATTGTTCAGTTGGTGTGATGATAACAAGGTCGGGAGCAAAACTGGAGTGGAGTTTAGATTTGAGAACATAATCTTTGAAATTAATAAAATTTCTAAGTAACTCGTTCAATCAAATAAATAGTAAAAACAGTGAAAATAAAGAGTGGCTTTCGTAAAGCATTAAACACCCTCTATTCCGAAGAGAAAATCCCTAACGACGGGAACACCATATCAAGACTTACAAAAATAGGAGTGTGAAGCTATGCAGACTAAGATAAAAGATAAATCAAAAA
>DAFS01000051.1:7114-13025 GCA_002495525.1 Euryarchaeota archaeon UBA89
ATCCTTTTGATTTGTTTTCTTGGATTTCCATGGATGTAGAAATAAGAAATCCCGATGGGACTATGGCGGACTCAATTGATGGAGTTCAATTCCCCTCTGGCTTCGAAGGAGTGCCTGGGAAAATTGCTGCTCAAAAGTATCTGAGAAAAGCGGGGGTGCCTACCTATTTGCGCAAGGTGGCGGAAGATGGCATTCCCGTTTGGCTCCAGAGAAGTGAACCTGATCATGAAAAGTTGCAGACTCTAGATCCAAAGGATAGATTTGCTGGAGAAATTCATGGAAGGAATTTGTTCCGTAGATTGGCAGGAACTTGGACATATTGGGGGTATAAGTATGGATATTTCGCAAGTGAAGCAGATGCTAGGGCATACTTTGACGAAATGTGCTATCTAATCGCTAGTCAACGTTCTGCACCTAATAGTCCTCAATGGTTTAACACAGGTTTACATTGGGCTTACGGTATAGAAGGTCCTGCACAAGGACACCATTATGTCGACCCTTCGACAGGGGAATTGTGCCTGTCCGAAAATGCATATGAACACCCACAACCTCATGCTTGTTTTATTCAATCCGTAAGTGATTCACTAGTGGGAGGGACTAGTTCGATAATGGGGCTATGGAATCGTGAAGCACTACTGTTTAAATTTGGCTCAGGTACAGGTTCTAATTTCTCCAATATTAGAGGCGCAGGAGAGCCCCTATCAGGAGGAGGGAGTTCTTCTGGATTACTATCATTTTTGAAAATTGGTGACCGTGCTGCTGGGGCAATAAAATCAGGCGGAACTACTCGTCGTGCTGCTAAGATGGTAACATTAGATTTAGATCATCCAGATATTGAAGAATATATTGACTGGAAATCTAGTGAAGAAGAGAAAGTCTCTGCACTGGTTATTGGTTCTAATATTCTACAAAAACATGCTAATTCATTGATGGAAGCTATCTGGCAGAATGATGATGATAGTACAAGACTAGATCCTACACAGAACCCTATGCTAAGGAAGTCTATTATTAGAGCAATTAAGGATAATGTCCCTCAACCACATATTCAGCGCATCTTAGATCTTGCAAAGCAAGGATGGAAAGGTGTAGATTTCGAATGCTTTGATACAGATTGGCAAGGAGAAGCATACATGTCAGTTTCGGGACAGAATAGTAACAACTCTGTGAGAGTCCCAAACTCATTTATGGATGCCGTTAAGAATGGTGAAAATTGGAATCTGGTTTGGAGAACTGAAAAGGACAAAGCGGCCGAAGAAAATCGTGAGCCAGAAGCTTGCAAGGTACTTGATGCTGGGGAACTATGGGACAAAGTGGCATACACCGCCTGGGCTTGTGCAGATCCAGGAGTACAATTTGATACTACAATTAACGAATGGCATACCTGTCCTGAAGGAGGGAGAATAAATGGATCTAATCCTTGTTCAGAATACATGTTCCTTGACGATACTGCTTGTAATTTGGCCAGTATAAATCTACTACACTATTATGACTTGGACAATCAAACTTTCCAAATTGAAGATTTCAAACATAGTGTAAGGCTTTGGACTGCTACGCTTGAAATTAGTGTGTTGATGGCCCAATTCCCTTCAGCAGAAATAGCACAGAAGTCGTATGACTATCGGACATTGGGGCTGGGCTACTGTAACATAGGTTCACTCCTAATGCACATGGGAATACCATATGATGATGAAAGGGCGTATGCAATATGTGGCGCTCTTTCTGCAATAATGTGTGGAGAATCTTACGCCACTAGTGCTGAGATTGCGTCAATACAAGGCCCTTATCCAGACTATGAAAGAAATGCAGAGCACATGTTGAAAGTTATGAGAAATCATCGAAGGGCAGCATATGATGCTCCAAAAGAAGAATATGAGGGATTATCTGTTTTACCTCGAGGAATAAATGCTAAGAAATGCCCACAAGACTTGTTATTAGCAGCGAGAGATGCATGGGACCGTGCGTTAAGAGAGGGTGAAGAACACGGATATAGAAATGCACAAACTACGGTAATTGCACCTACCGGCACCATAGGCCTAGTAATGGGCTGTGATACTACTGGAGTCGAACCACAGTTTTCTTTAGTTCAATATAAAACACTAGCAGGAGGAGGTTCTCTAAGAATCATCAACAAAGGCGTTACTATGGCTTTACGAAGGTTGGGCTATTCAGATAAGCAAACAAAAGCTATCGAAGAGTTCGTTATGGGGACAAAGAGCTTAAATGGGTGCCCTCATTTATCCTATGACACTCTCGAATCTCTTGGATTTACTTCAGCACAGATCAAAAATATTGAGATGAAGTTACCAGATGTATTCGATATTCGATCTGCTTTCTCGCCAAGTATTCTAGGTAAAGAAATGTGCATTGATTCATTGGGAATGACTGAAGAACAATATCATAACGATTTCTTTGATGTCTTGGGTTACTTAGGTCTAGACTCTATGCAAATTAATGATGCTAATGATTACGTGTTGGGACGAGGTACAATCGAAGGAGCGCCGGGATTGAAAGACGAACATTTACCTGTTTTCGATTGTGCGACACCTGGTGGAAAATATGGGGTTCGTTCTATTGATTGGCCAGCACACGTACACATGATGGCTGCAGCTCAGCCTTTCATATCTGGAGCCATATCGAAGACTATCAATATGCCATCTAATTCGACGGTTGCTGAGATTAAAGATGCCTATGATCTAAGTTTCTCAACTATGATTAAAGCGTGTGCTGTATACAGAGATGGTTCTAAATTATCCCAGCCTTTAATGAATCAATTAGTTGATTCCAGCGCTTTAGAAGAAGATGAAAATGAAGATGTTGTAGTCGTTCAAAAAATGGTTGAGCAAGTTGTGGAATCTTTACCTATTCCTACACCAACGGCCCAACCGCTTGCAGAAGCAATGGTGCATGACTACATCGCAACTAGGAGATCTTTACCAGATAGCTGTGAAGGAGGTAGGATGAAGGCTCGCGTTGGAGGTCATACGGTTTATCTAAACCATAGTTCGTATGATGATGGAAGATTAGGAGAGATTATGTTAACCACTTCAAAAGAAGGGGCTGCTTGGAGATCTATGCTTAATCAATTTGCAATTGCTGTATCTCTAGGACTTCAACATGGTGTTCCTTTAGAGGCATTTGTCAACTCTTTTACCTTCCAGAAGTTTGAGCCGAGTGGAATGGTAATGGGAGGGAGCGGGCGTGTCAAAATGTCGTCCAGTATTGTAGATTATATATTTAGAGAATTAGCAATAAAATATCTAGATAGGCATGATTTGTCCCATGTTTCACAAGAAGATTTAGATCCTTATTCAATAAGTAGGCCAGAAATTACAGAGGATGGAGTTGTTAGAACTAAAGGCGAAGTTAGAGAACTACAGCAAACCCTAGAGGCATTCGGTAATGTAGAAGATGCTGAGGCAAAAACTCGAAGATTGGCCAGAGAAAATGGTTTCACGGGCGATATTTGTACTGATTGCGGAAGTAGTCAAATGGTCAGAAATGGAACTTGTTTGAAATGTAATGCATGCGGCTCCACTACTGGATGTTCTTGATTAAAATAGCTAAGTCACTGTTTCGTAAAGTAATACGGTTCACTAAATCTGTATGTGAATCTTTGTCTAAATTGAATATTTTGGAAGAGATTTTGATAAATGAGGGTTGGTTTTTTTTGGCTATCTCAATTAACATCCCTGACAATTGAGATCTTGATTCCGAATTACTCTGTATCCATAGAATTGGGACTAAGTTGTCCGAATCATTAGAGTCTAATGATAAGTAATGTCTCAATCCTGATTCGATTAATCTTTGAATCATTCGAATATCTTTTTTCTTAGAAATTCTATTTGCGAATTGAATAAAAACTGTTCTCTCTAAACGAGCTAAATTTCCTAAATATGTTGTAGATAATACCCTTGTATCAGAATCCATATCATCGATTAATTTTTCCAATAAAGAAATACAAAAATTTCTATCTTCAGAATCAATTCTAGAAAGATTAGATGCCAAACTTCTTCTTAAGTATTCTTTTTCACTATTAGAAACCTGATATAATATCTCCTTTGAAATACCCGGAGTATGAGATAAACTGTGAATAGTTGCCATTAGAAGATTTTCATAATTATTTTGATTACAGTCTATAATCAGATTTTGAATCCTCATAGGTATATTGAGTACAAATGAAGCATGCGTACTTACTGATAGCCTTTCAAGCCAAAAGGGTAAAACTGTATTGTGATTGTTTTGATGAAGTTGCAGGATATCTAAAATTGAATTAGCGGCTAAAACACCACTGGGGTGACTAATTTCCCCATTAGAAGATTCTGATTGACCGTTCCATGTAATTTGATGACGGCCGGTAGATTTTCTTGAAGAAGTCCCCGGCTTTCTTGCATAAATAATTGAATTGAATAAATTGAATCCTTCAGATTCTATGATATTAGACCCTTTCAGACTTAATCCAATCAATGAACTGACTGAAAGATACCATCTATCGGTATCAGGAGATTCTTCATCAAGTGCCGAATAAAGCCAATCTTTAATCTGTAAAATTAGAACCCTTTCAGAAATTTCTACTATGCTTCTTGACAACCACTTTTCTCTTTCTGAATCAGGGTCAATGTGACGTTTGATATAACTTGGTTCATAATTATCAATAATAGTTTCCAATCTGTATAAGAATCCAGCAGTATCGATAGATGAAATTCCTAATGCTTGTTGAGTTAATGAGGTTAAATCATTAGGAGATTGAGCAGGAAAATCTGGGATCTCTAAAGGAGGATTAGGTAATGGGAGATATTCAAAAGATAAGGCGATACTTTCTCTTAGCATCTCGTCACAATGCTCTCTAAGGAGAGCTTTCGCCTCCCTTCTCGACATCTTGTCACCAGATTAAATCTCTAACTCAATATTTAGATTCTGGATTAATTCCTTGTATCTATTCCTGATTGTAACTTCGGTAACCCCGGCTACTTCTGCAACCTCTCTCTGAGTTCTTCTTTTACCACATAATACACTTGCGATATAAATGATTGATGCTGCAATACCGGTAGGGCCACGTCCACTTGTAAGTTCTTTTTCTTGTGCTGCTGATATCAACTCATATGCTTTAGATTGAACTTCTGCGTCAAGATCAAGCCCTGAACAAAATCTTGGGATATAATCTTCTGGTTTTGTAGGAGGAATTTTCATTTTCAGTTCACGGACCATAAATCGATATGTTCGGCCTATTTCTTTTCTACCTGTACGGCTTGCCTCGCCTATCTCATCAAGAGTTCTGGGGTTTTGGCACTGACGGCAGGCAGCATACAAAGAAGCTGCAGCAACACCTTCAATAGAACGTCCTCGGATAAGTCTGGCTTCAACTGCTTTTTTGTAATTGACAGCCGCTGACTCTCTAATTGACTTAGGTAAATCTAATCTACTTGCCATTCTATCGAGTTCAGCGAGAGCCATTGCCAAATTTCTTTCTGTAGCGTTACTAACACGAGACCTTTTTTGCCATTTTCTCATTCTGTAAAATTGAGACCTGTAACGTGAGGAGATAGATTTTCCTGAATAATCCTTATTCTGCCAATCAATATCTGTTGAGAGCCCTTTGTCGTGTAACATTACAGTCATCGGGGCTCCTGTACGAGCTCTTTGATCGCCCTGTTCAGGACTAAAAACACGCCATTCTGCACCCTGATCTATTACTTTGTCTTCTAATACCAGCCCACAGTCTTCACAGACGACCTCTCCACGAGTTTCGTCTCGATTTAGATTACGGCTTCCACATTCATCACATTTTACGGTGTCTTCTACAAGATAATCTGCCATCCTATCACGTCCTCTTTCCTAGGAAAGGTAAAATATCCCGAATGACGATGTTATTTAAGGTTAACATATAATTGAAATAATAAAAATATAAAAAAAA
>DAFS01000051.1:13359-23750 GCA_002495525.1 Euryarchaeota archaeon UBA89
AAAAAAAATTATTAAACGTAAAGAAAAAATTGAGAATGGTGATATATCACTGGACCATGGCAAGGTGTAGAGGGAGTTGAGTGGATGGAGGATAAGTTATGGCCACCTTCGAAAATTTCTCTAAATCCAGATAAAAGAGTTCTATTCCTGACTAAAGATTTAGATCTAATCAGAAAACAATTATATGAGGGTTTAAATCTTAAAATGAAGGATTTGAATATTGATGATTTATTAGATGACATAAATACAGATGTAATGACTCCTGCATGGGTCTGTTTTGACTATGACCCCTCAAAAATTGCTGAAAATGCATATGCTGGACTTTTACATGATGGTCGACGTGTTTTTGATTCTCATGCTTTGAAAAATGGAAATTTTGAAGTTATTGTTTCAGGCCATAGAAAGGGGACCGGTTCAAGTAGAGAAACTGCACCACAGTGTGAAAAATGGTCAGGAATAAGGATTGTTATTGCTGCATCTTTCGCTCCAATACATGAGAGAAATAATATAAATTTGGGGCAATTAATGGGAGATCATTCTATGCTTCAGAGACTGCAAGGTGGAGAAAGTATTTACTTGAATGAATTTACAAATAAATATGATCCTGTCACTCAACTTATATTAGAAAATGGAGGAATCTTTCCCTTTGCAAAGAAACTTGCCTCAGGAAATATCGAACTGCCTGAAATTAATAGAAATCCTCATCCGATGACAATGGTAGAAAAAATTATTTCTAAAAAACTAATTTCTAAGGATTCTTCTCAAGGATTCGTCAAACCAGGAGATGCTGTATTGGCGTCTGTTGATGGAGGTTATTCTCATGAATTTACTACTGCGCAAGTTCATAAATTTTTAAAATCAGAATATGGAGAGGAATATCAAATTCCCAATCCTCCCAAATTTGCTGTATTTGAAGATCATTTATTGTATGCGACAGGAGTACCCCGATTTGGTAAATTTAAAGATAAGATTCAAACTTTAAGAGATATGCAGAATGATTTTCAAAAACATACTGGTGTTCGAGATTATTCGGCTATTAATGGAGTATCTCCAGGGATATGCCACCAAGTTGCGAGAGAAGAATTTATTGATGTTGGGGATTTTATCCAGGCGACTGATAGCCATACTTGTATGGGAGGCGCCAGTAATGCATTGACTTATGGTGTTGGTTCTACGGAATATGCAAATTTAATTCATAATCAATTTGCATTCGTAAAGGTTCCAGAAAGTATCAGATTTAATTTAAAGGGGAATCTTCATCCAGGATGCACTGCTAAAGATGTTATATTACACATCTTATGGAAATATGCCGCGAAATCAGAAACTCTTGATAGAAGTATGGAATTTGGTGGGCCCGGTCTCTCGAGTTTATCGATGGATGAAAGAGCTACTCTGTGTAATATGGCCACTGAATGTAGTGCAAAGACTGGGATATGTGATCCGGATGATTTGACAGTGGAATGGTTAATGAACAGAAGAAATGGGGTGAAAAAAGAGGAAATCATTGAGGCCTTTGTTATAGCCGATAAGGGGGCATTTTACCATGGAGGAGTCCATACAATAGACTTAGATGAGATTAAACCGATGGTAGCACATCCTGGAGATCCTGACAAAGGAATACCTTCTGACCCAACAAATGGCGCCTATATCGACGAGTTGGGTATTGTGAATATCGATATAGCATATGCTGGCTCATGTACTGCAGGGAAAGATGACGATTTCGCATATTATGCAGAGGTGACAAAGGCGGCTTTGGACGCTGGATTAAAAATAGCAGAAGGAGTAGATTGTTATATCCAGTTTGGATCAAAAACAGTCAAAGAATTATCAGAAAAAAATGGATGGACTAAGATGTTTGAAGAAGCGGGTGTAAAATTAATTGATCCGGGTTGTGGAGCATGTATAGGGGCGGGGCCGGGAGTAAGTGATAATAATGAGCAGATTTCAATTTCGGCAATAAATAGAAATTTCCAAGGTAGGTCGGGCCCTGGAAAACTCTACTTGGCAAGTCCTCTCACTGTAATGGCTAGCGCATTTACAGGGCACATTACTGCGTGGAGTCCGGACCTTTTTTCTTAGAAAGACTCCAAACACCCCAAATTGCAGCCATGAACCATGCTATTTCTAGAATTAAAAATGCCCATTCATCAATAAAATAAGCACGGACTGCTAATAATCCTGAACCTAATGCCATCAATCCCAGATATGGCGCGGCCTTACTATGGAGAATATCACGAGTCTCTAAAAAAAACGCTGTTAAGATTAATATCATTCCTAGATAGGCGATTAATTCGCTTTCAGCAATAGTGACAATGGTGTCAATCATGTCCATTCTAAAATCATTGAAAATATAGTCTTTCTTCATTTCAACAAGCGCATGTTTCAATAGCCTAAGGAGTTCCCATCCATTCATCACAAGTTGGCCCCAGGTCATTAGGACATGGGAGGACCAAGTGGAGGGAACACAATGGTGGATGCAAGAGATATATCCGGAAAACAAAAACAAATTGCTGTAAGTGAGTTCTTTGAGAAGAATAAACACTTTCTAGGATTTGATTCCCTTCAAAGATCTTTGATTACTGCTGTTAAAGAAGCTGTTGATAACTCGCTAGATGCTTGTGAAGAAGCGCGAATTCTACCAAATATTGTAGTTGAAATTAATAGATTAAAGGGTGAAGATATAGAATTGATATCACAAGACAATGGTCCTGGAATCCCAAGAGATGCTATCGAAAATGTATTTGGTAAATTTCTATTAGGCTCGAGATTTCATGCGATTCGTCAAACTAGAGGGCAGCAAGGTATTGGAATTACAGGAGTTGTAATGTACGCACAACTAACTACGGGCGCTAAAACTCGTGTAATTTCAAAAATCGCTAATGATTCGTCTGCTGTATTTGTAGAGTTAGGGCTAGATACTAGAAAGAATAAAGCGATTAAATCGAAGGAAAGAAGAGAAATTTGGATTGATGACAGCACTGGAGAAGAAGTGAAACATGGATTAAAAATATCAACAATTATGAAAGCTAAATATCAACGTGGTAAGCAATCGGTATATCAATATCTTAGAATGACATCGATTGTAAATCCACATGCAACAATTAGCCTAATTGTTAGAGGAAGAGATGGAGAAATAATAGAACAGGGAGAATGGATTAGAACTAGTGAAAGATTGCCAAGAGTAGTAGAAGAAATTAAACCTCATCCACATGGAATACAATTAGGAACACTGCAAAGAATGTTGAGGGAATCAGAGCAAAGGAAAATGACCTCTTTCCTTAGGCATAATTTTTCAGGAGTTAGTGTTAGAGCAGCAAAAGAAGTTCTATCTACTTCCGATATAGAAGACGATAGAATGCCAAAAAGAATTAATTCAGAAGATGCCAAGAAATTAATAATATCTTTTCAGAAGGTTAAGTTACTTCCTCCGCCCACTGATTGCTTATCTCCAATAGATGATTTGTTGATTAAAAAGGGACTTTCGAAAGCAATTGATTCAAGATTCGCATCTACGGTGACGAGACTCCCTACAGTCAGTCAGGGTAATCCATTTCAGATAGAAGTGGGACTTGTTTTCGGAGGAGATCTTTCTGCAGATGGTCCCATAGAAGTATTACGGTTTGCAAATAGAGTTCCTCTAATGTACCAACAAGGAGGTTGTGCATTAACGAAGGCCATAGAGTCTATTGATTGGAAGAGATACGGTTTGGACCATCCAGGAGGAAAGGGGTTACCCAAGGGAGCTGCTGCAGTACTGATTCATCTCGCCTCCACCAATGTTCAATTTACTAGTGAAGCAAAAGAAGCTGTGGCCGATAACGAAGAGGTTTTTGATGAAATCAGAAAAGGTCTTTTAGAAGTTGGAAGAGGTTTAAAGAATCATCTTAAAAAGAAAGACCAACGAAAAAAGGCAAAGGAAAAATTCGAATTAGTTAATGTAATTCTTCCTGAGATTGCAAAGAAAACATCGAAAATATTAGGAAGAGAGGAGCCTGATTTGGCGCCAGTAATAACACAAATAATGAATGCAGTATTTTGTGAAGAAGAGTTGGGGTGGGATAAAGAAAGAAAACTTGCGACATGTTCAATTAAAATTTTCAATTATACTGCAAGGGCTCGTGCATATACAATTCTTCTAAAATGGCCTGAGAATGAAAATATTTCTATGGTTGAAAATTCGAATGGAGGGAGAAAAGAAGCTAGGGGAATATGGGCTTGGCGACTTGATACTCTGAATCCAGGTACTTCAACAACAATTAGTATATCACTTTCAGGACTTAGTAAGGGAGATTGGACAGATACAGATGTTTTCTTCAGAGGGAATGGAGATATCATTGGCGCTACCAAGATTGATGAGAAAATACTAGAAGAAATACGAAAAAGCGAGGCTTTGACCGCTATTAGAAATGAAATTTCTGACTCTGATTTACAAGAAGTTAATCAGATTGTATCAGGTAGTGATTGGGTGGAAGAAGAAAAAAATAATTCAGATGCGATAAATATTTTCGCTGATTTTGAGGAGGGTTCTGAATGAGTAATGTCGGACAAAGAAAAACAAAAGAAGAGGTAAAAGATGCACTGAAAGATATTGCTTCAGAAATGCATAATAAAATGGAAAAAGGAGTTCCTCCGTCCATGACACTGCCAGTTAGGTCTAAAACAAATATTGGATTTGATAATAAATTAGGCGTTTACAAATATGGTAAAAAAAAGAGTACTAGAGATGCCACAAGTCTTGGCTCAGCAAGGCAACTTTTACGTTCATTACATGTGACTGAGTTTATCGAGCAAATGATAGATTCAGGCAAATCATCTACTCTCAGAGAAATGTATTACATTAGCGAAGCGTGGGGGCATGGTAAATTCGGTTCACAAAATGAAAGTAATAATTTGGCTGAAGATTTAGAAATTGTAACTAAATGTCTCCGAGAGGATTTTAAGTTGCGCCCCGAAGAAGATGGAGCAAGAATAATCGGTAATGTTACTTTTGAGGAAAGGAATCGGAAAGGCGATTGGATGAGGATAAATTGTAGAGATGATGTTGGAGATTCTGGTTATGGTGTACCATATAATGTAGAATCAGAAAAATTAACTTTAGTTGAAGAAGATGTAGATTTCATAATGGCAATAGAAACCGGTGGTATGTTTGATAGACTTGTAGAAAATGGTTTTGATGAAGAAGCAAGATGTGCCTTGATACATCTTAAGGGGCAACCAGCAAGATCGACAAGAAGAATCATGAAAAGAATGAGTCAGGAGTGGAATAAACCAATTATTGTCTTCGCTGACTGTGACCCTTGGTCTTTCAGGATATATGCCAGCATAGCTTATGGAGCAATTAAAACTGCTCATATCTCTGAATATTTGGCAACTAAAGGTGCTCAGTATTTAGGAATCACAGCAGACGATATTTTGGCTTATGATTTACCAAGTGATGAACTTACTAAACAAGACCTTAGCGCATTAGATTCAGAGTTAACGGACCCTCGCTTCAATACTGGATATTGGAGAGATCAAATTAATCTGATGAAAGAAATTGGAAAGAAGGCTGAGCAACAATCTCTTGCCAAATATGGTCTTGATTTCGTTACTGATACGTATCTTCCTGAGAAACTGGCAGATATTGGTTTAGGTTATTGATTGCCAAATCTGAAATGTAGGCCCCACTGTCTAAGGCCATGAAGAGTGGCGCCAAACTGTGGATTAAGCGCCTCAGTGGCCTTTCAATAATATTGATTTTAGTTTTTATTGGAACTTATGGTGAGTCTACAGATAAAATTGTTCAAATAATGAATGTGGAAGAAAATAACTTACTAGAACTAGAAAGTGGCGAGGAGGACGCTATACAGTTAGAAAAAATTCGTTTCTATACAGTTGTTACATTAGAAGGTAATGAAATAAAGGAATATGAAGTTAAATTAATCGATCAAGATGGGCAAGAAATCAGTGGTTATGAGCCTAGTTCGATAGAAAAAATGAATAAAAGACCAGATTCAAGCGGGAAATTAGTATTTATTCCTGTTATTATTTTTGAAGTTCCTAGTGATGGAGAATATGTATTTCATAATCAAGGGAATAATTCATTATGGGTCCTAGACGATATAGAAATACAATCTAGTTTAATTTCCGATCAAATAATACTGGTTTCAATGTTTAGTTGTTGTTTGGGATTTCCACTAGGAATTATAGCATTAATTGGGTGGTTAGTAGTTTGGCGAACAAAAAATAAGTCGCCACAAAAGTTGATAATCAACGAGCAGATAATGACTACTGATCAATTGTTTAAGCAATACAATGCAAAATCAGAAAAATCTATGATTGAAAACGATGAGGTGCCTGCTCCATTTAGAGATATAGAAAAGGTAACGGTAACTATCAATGAATTATCACTTGATGATGATGACCCAGATATAACTAAAGAAAAAGTCAGACAATTTCTTGAAGAACATGTGGGTTCTGAAGAAAATGATGATGACAAAGAAAGTGATGGAAATTGGAAAAATTGGGATGATGGAGAGTGATGCGAGCGCTTCTAATAATCATAAAATCATTAAATGGGTTTTTAGATACCCCCTAACTACCCAACTTCAAGTTGGTAAGTGGTATGGACTTTGATGA
Organism: Euryarchaeota archaeon UBA89; assembly: GCA_002495525.1. Classification (GTDB taxonomy): domain Archaea; phylum Thermoplasmatota; class Poseidoniia; order Poseidoniales; family Thalassarchaeaceae; genus MGIIb-O2. The sequence continues at coordinate 19,978 of DAFS01000051.1, forward strand.
GGCTATGACTATACTAGAAAATCAAGCTAGAAGAAGTATTTTACAACATCTAGTTAAGGAACCACATTATCCATTACAGCTCTCTGAATTACTAGATATCAGTCAGCAAGCGGTGATGAAGCATATCAAGGTCTTAGAAAAGTCTGGTTTTATTGAGGCTGAAATTGTCCCCTCAGAAAAAGGAGGGCCTCCTAAGAAAATGTACAAAGTGAATCAATCGTTTTCTTTGAGATTGGACTTGGGGCCGGAGCTTTTCAAAGCTGAGTCTAGAACTATTCCCGCTGGTGGGCCTATGAGACTTTCTAACAAATTGCCTACAGAATTAAACCCTGTAATAGATCGTTTAGGTACTAGAAGAGACTTATCAATGTCTGAAGCAATGAATATATTATCCGATTTAGATTCAGCACTTGAGAAAATAGATCGACAGAGAGATGCCATTATCGCTTTACATCAACAGATAATGATGAAAACTTCGAAAGAGGTGATTAAAAATGCTGACTCATACGAAGAGAGAATAATGGCGAGAGAAATGATGACTCAACCAAGAAGACCTTTGGATTTAGATATATTCTCACAGAATCTAAGAATACAAGAATCTCAAGCAGAGGATATCATGGAAAATATACGGGATAGATTGATGAAAGATTTCGTAATTAATAATGATAACTTTGTTTCTGCTGACAAGGATACTCCTCTTCCTTGGTGGCTAATAAAGTAACTAAATAGTTACTTTTAATTCAAAATTGAGTGTCTGAGTCATCATCAAGATTTGACATCATACTGCTTTTTTCTGCAAAGCGATCTAATGCTTCCATCCTTCTACCATACATAACAACACCAGCCACTGCAATTAATGCAAAGGTTGCCCCGAGTATTATAGCAGGTACTGAATATCTCGCAATAATTTCAACACCAACATCTAAAACTCCATTATTTGAACCCATTTCTCCAGCTGATTTGAAATTGTTTTTCTCATCCGTTTCGACTATAATATTATCTGGATCGACTACAACTACTACTTCATGAGTACCTGCCTCGACTAAGTAAAGTAAAGTGATTAATGGCGGGTCATCATCAGAAGTAGTCGGCATGATTGCTTCAATTAGTTGACGATATGCCACATTTTCTTCGCTACAGCCGTTTTTCTTGATTGAATTAACCGACTGCCCTACGCACAAAATTACATTCACATCTGTTGCATGAGAATTTCCGTCATTGAAAATTGAAACGGTTACAGAGAGCATGTCTCCTATCTGTCCTTTTGTCTTTCCAACATCAACGCTCAAAATCTGTAAATCTGGTGCTCTGAGTCTTAATTCTAGTACTTGTTCATTAGTATCACAATTAGGACGATAATTATCAGGGAAGCCATCCCCATTCATGTCGATTGTACAAGAATCTTCCCAAATTGCAGTCTCATCAAAGTCACCACCTGATAATGAATCACCGAAACTTGACTTTAATTTAATCCCGATTTCCCTATCTGCCAAAGCAGCAGTAGGATCTATTGTAACTATTGCAACCAACTGTAATGTAGTATATGATGGCATTTCTGGCAACGTAATTCGTCCTTTGGAATCCTTGTAACAAATATCCGTTGGCAGAGGGTCTCCTTGCATCAATACCACACAGGGTCGTTCTATTGGATATTCGCTACCAAATCCTTCCAACAGTGCATAATCAATTTTCCAATCGCTAATAGAATTCAAGCCAGGGATTGTATCCCAACCCGTATTTCCTATTGTATGATTATGTACAGTAGGCTGATCTGCAACATTACCAAAGTTCGTGACATTCATAGTGAATCTAACGACTCTGCCTGGAGCAGTTGTTTTTATTCTACTTTCAACTGTTGGATCAACTGTTATTCTCATATCGTGGAACTCTACCACTTCAACCTGTAATGTAATTAAGTCTCTAAGTTTAGTTCCTTCAAATGATTCTTCACTGTATATTTCAATCACTATTGTATATTGACCTGCTAATGTCTCTTCTGGGACATTAATCATAATCGGAATTTGTTGAGATTCATCTCTATCTAATTCTTGGAAAAGAATCCTAGGTATTACTACGTCCCAAACATCTGAGTTCCCGTCTTGGTCTGTAATGGAGCCTACGGCCATATCATAGCGGTCTGCGCCATTGCCTGTATTTTCTATAACGGTATCAAGTTGATACTCTTGTCCAGGATACAATGAAAGTATGGTCTCTGTACTAGCGTCTAAATCATATCTTTGTATTACATTAGTTACAAGGACTACTGAGTCTCTAACTTTAGGTGCACCATCTAATGATGCTTTTACTGTAACAGAATCTCCAATTCCTGCTGTTGCATTATACGGTGCACACATCTCTGCTGTAACAGTTCTAGGGGCATCTACTGTCCAATAACGAGGAGTTTCTTGAGGTATACTATTCCCTCCAGGGGCCTCTGAAAAGTCAAGATTGACTGTCCAATGATCAAATCTCCAAGTTTGTTCTGAGACGCCTTCTGGTTTTTCTTCAGGACCTCCTGGTGTTGTGAAAACTAGATGGCCGGGAGTGAAATTCTTTGTTACCTCGATATCAAATTCCGAGCATTCTCCTGGTAAAACATGCATTGTAGTTTCACCTAACTCGAAAACAATATTTCCAGTGCTCTTGATAGATACATTGACCCATAATTCAAGAATATCAAATGTTCCTTTATCCACCGACAATACTGGTTCACCTGTTGACCATCCCTTCAGGTAAACTACGAATGTCCCTGGTTCTTGAGAAGTGGGAACATCGATTTGTAAATTCCTAGTCATCGATTGTCCAGGATCTAAAGACAAAGAAGTTGGGAACGTTACTCCCCATCCGAAAGGTAAAGCCCATTCTGTTTGACCTTCCAAAGTGGTCGGATCATAGAATGCAAACGTATCATACACATTTCCAGTATTTGTTATTGATATCGAAAACGTCGCCTGCTGTCCTTGTTCAACATCAGCTTGATAATGACTAGTATCTAACTCGATTCCATGTACTACATCCATTAAAGTTAGAGTGATTGCTTCGTCTCTAATAGCTGGATCTTTGTAGGATACTGCTGTGACTTTGATAGTTGCAAGTTCGTCATGATGTGCTTGATAAATAGTAGGAGCTCTGACCCTCATATACAAATCAAGACTGTCTCCACCTTGTAGCGATACTGGTGTGGAATCAAAAATTGGTGTATGGTTACTAGCAAAGAATATGCTTGCACTCCAATTAGTAGGGACTCCTTCAACAGCTAATGAAAATATATCTGAAACTAAGTCTGCAGGTCCGGGAGTAGGATTAGAAATCGACATATTGTAAGTAGTCTGCTCGCTAGGCTCAATTGTATGGTAGAATGTTTCATCCTCAGCCAATGAAACATCGACTAGACCTGTAAGAATGTGCACATAGCATAATGTGTAAACTCCACCATTATTCTCATCACTACATTTGTTTGTATCTGACCAGGCGACGTGAGCACCGCTACCCATATCGTTAGCAAATGCAGGGGGCTGCCCTAATTCGGGAAGTGCTGGAGAATTTGGTCCTAATTTATCAGACTGCCATTCAGTTATTGGGAGCAGCTCCCATGGATCGAATATCGATGAGGCTATGGAATTCAAAGGGAATCCCGTTGGCCAGTCATTATTGGTATGATTCAAACGAGTGTACATCAAAGTCTCACCTTGAGAACCGTTGTAGTTATCTAGCCAAGTCAAATGGACGTTATCGAAAGAATCCGTTAAAATTGATGGCATGTGTGAATTGCC